>JAPPLF010000080.1:0-83198 GCA_028874215.1 Acidobacteriota bacterium | reverse complement strand
CTCCCGGCCGTTCACCTCGGCCCGGCCTGCGATCCTCACCCGCGTCGGAGCGAACGAGGCCTTGCGGGACGCCTCGAGGAGGATCACGGTGGTGTCTGCACCCGCCGGAATCACCGTGTTTGCGGCGCTGACACCCGGGGGAAGATTCTCCATTTGCACCCGGATTTCTCCGTCGAATCCGTCCAACCGGTTCACCGCGACATCCACGGTGAGACGTCCCCCGACCGGCAGATTGAAGTGGGTCGCATCACCGGTACCGCTCAAAATGCGGCCCGAGCGGCGCGAGGGAATCTCGATCCGAAAATCGGGACTCGGCTCGCGGATCGTCAGCCGGTAGGGATGGTCCGCCCCTTCCTGGCTGCGAGAATCCCGGAGCGCCACAATGTAGGCTCCGTCCTCAGGCACCGTGAACTCCAGATTGGAGTCGCGTCCGTATCCGGGACCCCCGTCATCGTTGCGGTAGTTGAGATGAAATACGGGCATCCCGTTGGCGCTGAAGCGGGTTCCCGGAGGAAACAAGCGAACTTTGTAAACCGGGTCCCCCACGGCGTGGCCCTCGGCCGTGGTCCCGAACAGGGCTTGCCGGACGCCCCGAATCGATTTGAACCGGGTATCGTCGTCCGGACCCCTCGGCATCGCCTTGATCTGTACGATCTCCGAGCCGACCATGAGATAGTCGTCCAACGCCAGATCCTCCGTCGAGCCCAGGCGCATCGACCCTTGGATCGAGCCGCGATTGCTGAGAACGACCTCGGTCTGCGCGAGGCAGCGGACTTCCGCGCGGCGGACCGGCCGGCCCTCCGCATCCCGGATCTCCACCAGGGAGTCCAGGGAGGAGCCCAGTCTGGAGGCTTCCACCTCCAGCACCAGGACCTGTCCCTTTCGAGCCTCGAATCGAAACAGGTCCTGATCCGGGCCGGACGCGGCAGAGCCGTCGGCCAAGGAGTTGACGTGCCCGTTCAGGGTAACGGGCCAGCTCACCCGCTGGGCCGTCTCCCGAGTATCGTTGGGCTCCACTTCCAGTGTTTCAGGATGAGCCCCGACGGCCAGAGGGATCCGGTTGGAGGCCGGAGGAACGGCCAGCGGGACGACCCGTCCCGCCTGTTCTTCGAGAGCCGTGAAGGGGACCGTGCCGGCGTCTCCCAGGCTGGCGCCCCAAACCTTGAGACGGGTCTCCCGGCCCGCCTGGACTCCCAGCGGGAACACGCCTTCCAACAGCGGAAACTCACCCGCTTCGAGCCGGTACTCGTAACCGCTCATGGCGCCGACCCGGTTCCTGTCGGCGATCCGAACGACATAGATCCCGCGTTCCGGGATCTCGCAACTGAGAAAGGCCGCCTGTCCGGAACGTGAAACACACCCGTCCACCTTTTTCCCCGATCCCCCCAAGAGTTGGAGTTCGGCATTCAGGATCGACCCCAAGGGCGAGGAGATGACCCGAAACGCCAGATGCTGCCCTTCCCGCGCTCGAAATCGAAAGTGATCCACGTCACCGGTGCTGGAAATGTCGCCCCGGACGGTCACCGGCAGCGTCACCGGCTGCGCCTTGCGGGGTGTGTCGTTGAATTGGGTCTCCTCCGCTTCAGGAAAGGCTCCCACGGCAAAGGGAAGCGGATTGCTCACCCCCAGCGGCGTCCAGACCCGGAAGTGATACAGATCGGCCGGCACCGACTCGTCGACCTCAACCCGCACCCAGAGGCGGTTCCGCGTCGCGCCGTCCAGGATCAGGGCCCGGGTCTGCCCGTCCTCCATCTTTCGCGGGTTGGGCAATTCCTGCTGCTTCTCGATGACGGCTTCCAAACCCTCGTGATCGAAGAGGATCCGCCGGACCTCTCCCAGATTGGTCCCATCCAGGAGGAGCGTGACGCTGGTTCCCCGCTGACCACCCAGCGGAACCGTTGAGGTCAGGGTCGGCGGCGCGTGTTGACCGAACAACGGCGCCGCCAGCGACACGATGAGAACCCCCCGCAATATCGAATTTTCTTTCATCATCGGCTTGCTCGGCTATGGTATCGGTTCGAAGATCACCATCCCATCATAGCGGCCCACGGCCAAAGTCTCTCCGGAGGGGCTGACGGCCAGCGCCAGGACCGTGTCGGGCTGGGCTGGCAGGGCCTTCCTCTCCTCCAGGGAGTCCGCGTCCCAAAATTTGACCCGTCCGTCGGCTCCGGCCGAAATCAGGGTGTTCCCGTCCGGTGTCAGGGAGAGGTCGACGACCGGTCCGTCGTGGGAAAAGACAGAAACCGCCAGGATTCCACCCTCCTCGCCCAAGTCCCAGATCCGAATCATCTTGTCCATGCCGGCGGCCGCGATCCTGCGGCCGCCCGGGTAGAACGCCATGGCGAAGAGCTCGGCCGTTGCGCCCGAGAGCGGCGTCCCCAACTGCCGCCCGCTGGCGACGTCCCAGACCTTGACCGTGCGGTCGGCCGAGGCCGAGGCCAGGCGGTCGCCCGACGCATTGAAGGCCAACGAATAGACCGCGTCCACGTGCCCGGAGATGGTTCGGATCTCCCGGCCCGTCGTCACCTCCCACAATTTGACCAGCCGATCGTAGCCGGCCGTGGCCAGGACCGAGCCGTCGGGACTGAAGGCCACCGAGTAGATGCAGTCGGTGTGGCCCTCCCAGCTACGGACCAACTGGCGCGTGGCCGGATCCCAGATCTTGATTTCTCCGAAGCGGGACGGCATTCCGGCCCCGGAGGCCAGCCGCGATCCGTCCCGGCTGAAGGCGACGGACCGCACCGTCTCGGCCAATCCGGTCAGACGGGCATCGACTCCTCCCCCGGGCCGGAGAAGCCGGATCTCTTCGTAGCTGCCCGCTGCGACCATCGTCCCCTGGGGATGGAAAGCCAGGCTCGCCACCTCCGGCCGGACGGTTTCGGTGGGACGGATGTCGGGCAGACGCTCCAGGCGCATTCTTCCCAGATCGCCCTGCCACGGTGGAGCACCGGCATCCACCCAGGCGCGAAGGGTCTCGATGTCCTGGTCTTCCAGGAAGCCGTCCTCGGGCATGATGGGCTCCAGCAAGCCCTCCACCATCTGGATCATCCGGCTCTCATCGCTGTTGCCCGGGACCAGCGGGGGGCCGTTGTTTCCCCCCTTCATGAGGGTCTGGAAGGTGTGCAGGCTCAGGGCCCCCTCCCGCTTGACCTGGTTGTGGCAGGAGTAACATTCGCGGGCCAGGATCTTGCTTGCGGCGGTCGCCTCCGGTCGGCTCCGGCCTCCGGCGCTCCCCGAAACCATGGCGGCCAGGAGGAGGCTCCCCGCCAGAGAGACCGAACCGTAAATACGCACGCCCATGGTCGATTTCCACCACGCGGCGGATCAGTGAGTGAACAGGAATTCCTTGCTGGTCAGGACGGCCCAGAAAAGATCCTCGACGCCCTCCCGGCTGGCCTGCTCCAGGTCCAGAGCCGAGACCAGACGGGCGACTTCGGGCCGGGACGGCCGCCGCGAAAGGGCCGACTCATAGACACGCTCCACCAGTTCGGGAGCCGGGAGCTCCAATTCCAGCAACCGGTCGACGGCCCCCCCTTCCGCCCTCAGCTTCCGGTTCAGCGTCCCCCCGTTGATCAGATGGAGGACCTGGGCCACGTTGGCATCGCCCTTGCGCTCATCGGCTCCGGAGGTGAGTCGAGGGGGACGCCCGAAAGAATCGAGGAAATACGACTCGACCTGAGTTTCGGGCAGTTGGAGAGCCCGGGTCCCGAGGGGATAGCCCTCGAACTCCTCGGGGACTTCCGTGACCTGGGACATGGCGTCCAGAACCACCTCGGCCGGCAGCCGGCGGCTTCGATGGTGGGAAAAGTATTCTTCGTCGTTTCGATTCGCCGGAACGCCCGTGGAGGAGAGTTGATAGGTGGCCGAGTTCAGTATGGTTCGGATCAGACGCTTGACATCGTGCCCGTTGTCCATGAAATCCCGGGTCAGAGCCGACAGGAGAGCTTCGTTCGACGCCGGATTGGTCGCCCTGAGATCGTCCTCCGGGTCCACGACGCCCCGCCCGAAGAAATGGGCCCAGACTCGATTGACCAGGCTTCGTGCGAAATGCTCGCTCCCCACCAGCCACCGCGCCAGGTGGCGCCGCCGATCGGCCGGATCGTCCAGCGACAGAGCCTCGGCGTCCAGAGGCTGCGGCGGCATGGGCCGTCCCAGCCGGGGATGGCTGACTTCTCCCACCGGGCGCGGCACCTGTGTAACCTCGCCTGCCGCCTGTCCGTTCTTGAGACGAACGCGAGAGACCAGATTGGCCATCCCGTAGTACTGATCCTGGGTCCATTTCTCCAGGGGATGGTTATGGCAGCGGGCGCAGGTCAGAGAGATGCCCAGGAACGCCTGGCTCAGGTTTTCCGTGATCTCCTGAGGTTGCTGGTGGATCAGCCAGTAGTTGACGGCCCCGTTGTCCAGATTGCTTCCGGTGGCGGTGACCAGTTCTTCGATGAACCGGTCCCAAGGACGGTTCTCGGCCACCCCGTGCCGGATCCAGTCGTAGTAGGACCACATGGCGGCCTTTTCAAGCTTGCGGCTGGAGACCAGCAGCAGGTCGGACCACTTGTAGGCCCAATAGTCCACGTATTCGGGCCGGTCCAAGACCGAATCGATCAGCCGTGCCCGCCGGTCGCCGCGCGTGTGCCCGAGAAATCGGCTCAGATCCTGCCGGCTCGGCAGCACTCCGAGCGTGTCCAGGTAGACCCTTCGAATGAAGGTATTGTCGTCGCACAGCGGGGAGGGAGGGATCCGCAGCTCGCTGAGCTTGGCCAGGACCAGGTCGTCCACCCAATTGTTGCGGGGAGCCTGGCCGAATACTTCCGGGCCCAGTTGGCGTTCGTGAGGCACCGTCACCCGGGAGAAGGCCACCTTGCTGGAGTACCAGACGGAAACCGCTCCCTCACCATGGCCCTTTGCCGTAACCAGACCACGGTCCCCGACCTCCACGACCCCTTCGTTGGTGGAGCTGAACTTGGTCTGGCGCGTCACATCCCGGACACTCCCGTCCGAAAATCGGGCCCGCACCGAGATCCGGACCGTGTCACCGGGCGTGTGGAGCACGATCTTGTCGGGATCGACTTCAATGTTCTCGATCACAGGGTCGCCGGGCTTCGGGGCTGGCGCTCCCGCCGCGATCCAGTCCGCGATCACCCGGTATTCGGGAGAGTCGACGTCGAACCGCTTCCCTCCTCCGTGGGGAAGGGTCAGGGTCGGCTTCAGGAGGATCAGGCTCCGGGCGGGCGCCATCTTGACCAGCCTGCGGCCCAGCGCCTCCCGGGTGAGGGAAAAGTAATCGGTGACCGGATCGTACCCGCGAAGCGAGAGCCGGAACCCGTTCTTCCCCGCCAGCGCGCCGTGACAGGGACCCGAATTGCAACCCGCCTTGCTCAGAACGGGCAGGACGTCGTTGCGGAAGCTGGGGGAATCCGGAGCCGCCTCCACGGCGGCAAGGGCCAGAACGAAAAGCAGGGGGACGGGCGACCGCTTGGCCACGACCTCAGATCAACTCGTGGATGGGCTCGACGTTGTAGTCCACGATGGGAACGGGCCGTCCTCCGGGTCCGTCCAGCTCCGTCTCCAGGTCCACGCCGAGCAAGTGGTAAACGGTGGCGACCACCTCCGCCGGAGTCACCGGACGATCCTTGGGCAGGGCTCCGATCTCGTCCGACTCGCCCACGACCCGTCCGCCCTGGATGCCGCCCCCGGCGAAGACCGTGGTCCAGCACCCGGGCCAGTGATCGCGGCCGCCGGCCGGATTGATCTTGGGCGTGCGGCCGAACTCGCCCATGGCCACGATCAGCGTGTTCTCCAACATGCCCCGGTCCTTCAGGTCCTCCACCAGGGAGGAAAAACCGTTGTCGAACATGGGTCCCACCAGATCGGAGTAGCAACTGATGGGGCTGAAGGGAGCCGACCCGTGGATGTCCCAGGTGATCTCGTTGAAGACGGTCTCGAACATGTTGACGGTGACGAACCGGACACCCCGCTCCACCAGCCGCCGGGCCAGCAGGCAGCTCTGTCCGAACTTGTTGCGCCCGTAACGGTCACGAGCCGCATCGTCTTCCAGGGTGATGTCGAACGCCTCCCGGGCGCGGTCGGACGAAATCAGCGTGTAGGCCTGATGGAAACTGGAATCCAGCAGCCGGGCGTCCTCACTGTTTTCGAAGTTGCCGACGACCCCGTCCACGATCTCTCTCAGGTTACGGCGCCGGTTCAGCCGATTGGCGGAGATATAGTCGGGCGGCAGGAGGTCCCGCACCTTGAAATCGGGCAGCGAGGGATCGCTGTTCAGGACGAAGGGGTCCAGCGCCCGGCCCAGATATCCGGCGTCCTGGCCGTGGGGCATGTTGCCTCCGGTCTTGCCGATGGGACGGGGGATCAGGACGTGGGCCGGCAGGGCTCCGCGAGGTCCCCGGAGCTTGTTGATGACGCAGCCGGCGTGCGGATGCTCCATGCCGGCCTGAAAGAGGCGGCCCGTCTGCATCATCTGGTGCCCGGTGTCGTGCACCGCGGCCGCGTCGTGGTAAAGGCTCCGCACCAGGGAGAACTTGTCTGCGTGCCGCGCCATCCGCGGGAAGATCTCGCTGATCCGGATCCCATCCACGTTGGTGGGAATGGGCTTGAACGGACCCCGGATCTCGGCCGGCGCATCCGGCTTCATGTCCCACGTGTCCAACTGGCTGGGGCCGCCGACCAGGAAGAGGAAGATGCAGTTCATGGGGTCCTTCCTGGCATCGACGGACCCGAGCGCCTTCAGGCTGTAGAGATCGACCAGACTGAGTCCCAACCCGGAAAGCGCCCCGATGTGGAAGAAGTCGCGCCGGTTGAAACCGTCGCAGAACGATACGGGCTTGTCGGCGTCGAGTCTCAGCATGGAATTCCTCCCGATTCGAAAACCGCCTGCGGATCCCGCCTCGAGGCTGCCGTTTTCGCGGCGGTCTTGAAAAATTTATACCGTAGCCCCCTGGCCAAATCAACCGGGGCACAGGACTGTCGAACGGTCCGTTTGCAACCGAGACGCTGCTCTGTTCAAACTCCTGGACTCCCTACTGCTGATAAACTGGCTGGCCATGACGCCGACTCCATTTCATCTTCTTGCCTGCCTGCTTCCGTTACTGCTTCAAGGCATATCCGGCGCCGAACCGCCCCGTTACGAGCATCGGACGAGCACGGATCCCCACGGGACCGGCAAATTCTACATGGGCCGGGAGATCTCGCAGGTCATGGGTCACCGGGGCGCTCCCTGGCTGGATCGCCCCGAGCGGGAGTCCGAAGAGAATCCCGAAGCCCTGCTGAATGCATTGGGAGACCTCAGGGGAATGACGGTTGCCGACATCGGGGCCGGATCGGGATACTTCTCCTTTCGCCTGGCCGGGAGGGTGGGAGCCGGGGGACGCGTCCTGGCCGTCGATATTCAGGACGAGATGCTTCAGATCATCCGCCGCCGGGCCGCCCAGAGAAAAATCGAAAATGTGGAGCCCATTCGAGGGACCATTCAGGATCCTGGACTCTCTCCGGAAAGCGTGGACCTCGCGCTGTTGGTGGACGTCTACCACGAGTTCTCCCATCCCTGGGAGATGGTTCAGGGAATTCATCGCGCACTGAAGCCGGGCGGGCGGCTGGTCCTGGTGGAATACCGGGCGGAGGATCCCACGGTTCCCATCCTCCGGCTGCACAAGATGAGCCAGGATCAGGTCCGGCGCGAGATCTCCGTGCATCCCCTGGTCTGGGTCGAGACGCTGGATCTCCTGCCCCGGCAGCACATCGTCATCTTCAAAAGGCCGGCCCGATAGGCTTCCCGAAACCGGCGATCAGGCGCCCAACCCGAGCCTCTTTGCCACATAGTAGACGGCAAAGAGCAGCATGACGGAGGAGCAGGCCCAGAGCAGCACGTCGACCGTGAGGCTCGGCCGGATCGCCCGGTCGGTGTGGCGATAACGGAGGTAGATGGCCGAGAAGCTGATGATGGGGAGCATGCAGGCCTGGAAAATCCCGCCGATGATCACCATGAAGACCGGCTGAGCCACGAATCCGTAGAGCACGACGTAAAGCGTGGGGACCACCACGATCACCACCCGCCTCCAGAACAGGAGCTGGCTCTCATTTTCGATCCGGGCCACTCCCACCAATCGCAGGAAATCGGTGATGACCCGGGAGCTGCTGGCGACGCCGGCAAAGAGAGTCGAGTAGAGCACGAAGAAGGCGCCCACCAGAAAGAGGAGGAAGGCTCCCTGTCCCAGGGTGGAGGTGTACATGTTCGACAGGGTGGAGACCATTTCGTAACCGGCCGGGACCGTCCCCATGCCGTGAAGGACCGCCGCACCCAAGATGTAGAAGGCCACCGTCGCCGTGGTGTAGACCACCATGGCCATGAGCACGTCCGCCTGCATGACCCGTATCCAGCCACGCGCCCGTCCTTCCCAGGCGGCGCCGTCTTCCCGAGGGCCCACGTAACGCGCGTAGCCCTTCTCCAGACACCAGTAGGGGTACATGATCAACTCCGTTGCTCCCACGCCGGTGATTCCGAAGGCGGCGAAAGCGACGGCGATTCCTCCCTCCGGAAGTCCCAGCCGCAGGCCGGAGAGAAAGTCTTCCGTGGTGGGGGCGAAGGGGGTCCAACCCAGCAGGACGGCACAGGCGATGGTCACGAAGGTGAAACTGACCACCATGCCGATACAGATCTTCTCCACCCTTCCGTAGTGCCCCCGGAACAGAAGCGCCATCACCGTGACCGCGGCGACCATGGCCCAGGCGGTCCCGCTGATCTGGGGCACGAAGAGGTGGAAAGTCTGACCGACCCCGCCGACGATGCCTCCTCCCTGGATGATGACTCCCATGGTCATGATCCACCAGCACCAGACCACCCAGGACACCCGCCACCGGGGTCCCGGGACCCGGTTCAATCCCTGCAGGGTGGTCTCCCCGGAGGAGACCACGTACCGGCCCAGTTCCTCCTGGACAACCACCTTGATGCCGCAACTGACGATGATGAGCCAGAGAGCGACGAAGCCGACCTCGGCGCCGAGGGTAGTGGTGGCGATGAGTTCTCCCGAACCAACGATGGATCCGGAGATGATGAGCCCCGGACCCAGTTTGCGCAGGACGGGCCAGAATCCCCGGGGCGCTGTCTGTGTCTGTTCCGCATGAGATGGGTCGGTCATGGCTCTCCTCGATTAATTTATACCGCCGAATCAGGCTAGTTTCCGATGGGTCCGTTCCGGAATTCCAGCATTCCGGATGCGCCGGCCGCCCCGTAGACCTCCTGGAACCAAAGCTTCAACGGCCCTTCATCCAGCCCGTGGAGCGTGAGTTGCCCGGGGGCCAAAAGAACTGCCGCCGTTTTCAGGTCTCCGGACCGCCGCAGCAGAGGCACGAAGAGCCGATCCAGAAAGACCTGATCCGTGTCGCCGGAGAACATCTCCAGTTCGGCCGAGACGCGGCCGACACGGGGTCCGGTGGCGGCGCCCAGAAGGACCCACGCCCCCGCTTCCCCCAAGCCCACCAGGTCCAGCCCTGTCACGTCTCCCCGATCCAGGATTTCGCGGCAGACCCGCCGGACCTGGTCAATCCGCCGCGACGCCGGCGTCGGGTTGTAGGTCGTCCAGTGATTCACGTCCTCAGGAGGCATCAGCGCCTCGACTTGGGGATACGGGCTGATCCGGAACGCCAAGCGCCCGTCGCCGCGGTATCGGTGCGCCAAAGCCCGGGCACGTTCCTCCTCTTCCCGCGGATGCACCACGAGAACGGCTCGGCCGGCGCGGTGATGGGGATCGGGCAGCTGAACCTCCATCTCGACGAGATCCGGCGACGGAGGCACCGAAAGGGAGTGCCGCAGAACGGGGCCATAGACCTCCCGGTAGCGAAAGATCTCCTTCCAACCCCCCGGCTTGTGGATCTCGATCTGTCCGCGTGCCCGGGCGGCGAAGTTGGAGAAAAGTTCCTCCAGAGGCAGAGGCCGAGCCGGAAGCTCCGCCGTCAGGACATCGGCCGGCTCCACCTGGAACGGCTCTTCACCGGGCCGTTCCTCGTCCCACAGCCATCTCCCGAACCATCCATAGACCGCCTCGCGGCTATCGCGGTTGTAGTTGTGCGGGTAGTCGAAATGGGCATTCGCAACCCGGTCTTCCGCGCCGAAGAGGCGGTAAACGGAGCGGATGGCCGGAAACTCCACGTCCGGTGTCTTGGAAGTCCAGTCGCCGCTGGTGGAGACCAGCATCAACGGCCGGGGCGCCATCATCGCCCCGATCTCCGTGTTGATGGAATCCAGACGCAAGAGTGGAGCGTTCTCGCAGATGCATCCCCCCTGGAAGTGGGCCGAGATCATGTTCACCGGCGCCGCCACCGAGATCCTGGGATCCACCGCCATCAGCAGGAAAGTCTGGGTGCCGCCGCCGGACGCCCCGGTCACTCCGATCCTGCCGGCGTCCACGTCGGTCCTGGAGGTGAGGAAGTCCAAGGCCCGGACGCTGTTCCAAAGTTGAAGGCCCGCCGGTCCGAAGCCCCAGAGTTGGTAGCGGGATTCGTCGAAGCGATGGGGGATGAGCCCCTTGGTCTCCTCGTATCCGATCATGGAATAGGTGAAGACCACGGCGCCGCGCCGGGCCAGGTTGATGGCGCGCCCCGGAACCGAGGAAAGCTCGCTGTTTTCCAGCCTTCCGTTCTTCCAATGGCCGTGAGGACCGAGGATGGCCGGATAGGGAGGATCCATCCCCAGGGGACGGTAGAGATTCCCGGTCAGGTAGAAACCGGGCAGGGTCTCCAGGGTGACATTCTGAACCGTATAACCGTCCCGCGTCACAAGCGGCGAAAGCCGGGGATTCAGGGGCGTCCTGGCAGGCAACGGTTCCAGTCCCGCGCTGACCATGATCCGGGTTCGGAGTTCGTGCGCCCGCGCCATCCAATCTTGAAGCGTGGCGAACTCGGGGGGTGTCTGCTCCTGGTCGAGGCGGCGGAACTCTTCGCTCCGTCCCTCGGCGGAGAAGAGCAGGAGAAGTCCTCCCAGAAATAATCCAAGCCTGAAGCAGCTTCGACGCGCCGGCACAGCCTGAGCATGATGCAACAGGCGGGTACACATGGCAAGGAACCGGTGGGAAGCCCTTCGCCAATGTCGAAGCTGGTGGTTACAGTCAACGGAGGACCGGAGCCCGGAGTCCGTGATCCGGGACTTGCGGACTAGTCTGGTATGATGCGGATGTTGGACACGGTAGCTACCTGCAGAAAGGAGAAGAGTTGATGGCACTCATGCTGTCCGACACCTACGATGCTTTGATCGAGGCTGGGGCCAGCGAAACCAAGGCCAAAGCCGCCGCTCAGGAAGTCGCCGCTCTTGACCGTCGGCTTCTGCGCCTGGAGGTCATGTTAGGCATTAACATCACCATCACCCTGGCCATCGCCGCCAAGCTCTTTACCTGATTCGGAGTACGTGGAACGGCCTGGTCGGCGTGTCTTCCGGCAAGGCCACAAGATTGGAAAGCTCGTCAATTCACGATACGTAGCCCCCTGCATCGATTGACAAGATTTCCCGTCTCGCGGACGATAGCTTCCCGTTTTCGGTACTTTTCGTTCGCTGGACCCACGAACCGTGATCGATTTTCTGACCCGGATTCTCAGGGCCCGCGCCTCCTCCCGCGGCTGGAACTGGTTTCAGGCAGCGTGCCGCCGCACGGATATACCCGTCGATCTCAATTGGCTGCTGGGCAACTACGCGGGTGCCTCACTCCGTTTGGGGAAGAGGGCCTTGAACCTGGAACCGGAAGAGACCCGGCGCTGGAATTCCCTGAGTCCCGATCTTCCCCTCGATCACTGGGGCCTGGACGAACTGGGACGGGCCATCCTCCTGCTGAGAATTGCCCATCTGCCTCCGGACGAATATTCCGAAACGGTGCTGGAATGCTACCGGCAGGGTGACAGCCGCGAGCAGCAGAGCTGGCTCCGGGGAATCAATCTGCTTCCCCAACGCAGTCGGTTCCTGGACGCGGCCGTCGACGCCTGCCGGACCAACATCGTTCCCCTGCTGGAAGCCATCGCCTGTGAAAACCCCTACCCTGCGGCGCACTTCCCGGAGCTAAACTTCAACCAGATGGTGCTCAAGAGCCTGTTCAACGGGATCCGCATGGATCGCATCCTGGGGCTGGAATCCCGCTTCAATCCGGAGCTCTCCCGGATGGCCGACGACTACGCCAGCGAACGGGAGGCGGCCGGCCGGGACGTGCCACCCGACATCTGGTGGGTCGTGGCGCCGCGCATCGCTCCCGAGAGAATCGGGCGCATCTACCCCTATCTGCAGCAGGGCAATTCCCGTCACCGCTATTGGGCTGCGCGCGCTCTGGGATACGCCCGGGACGAACGAAGCCGCGCGCAGCTCGAGCAGCGGAGAACGGTTGAATCCGACGACCGCGTTCTGGCCGCTATTGACGCCTCGTTGGCCAAGATGGTCCAATGAATTTCCACCATGAAGATCTTCGATCCTCACATTCACATGACCTCCCGGACCACGGACGACTACTCGGCCATGGCCCAAAACGGGATCCTCGTCATCGTCGAGCCCTCCTTCTGGTTGGGGCAGCCCAGAACCAACGTCGGCTCCTTCATCGACTACTTCAACAGCCTCCTGGGCTGGGAGCGGTTCCGGGCGTCCCAATTCGGCATCCGCCATTTCTGCACCATCGGACTGAATCCCAAGGAGGCCAACAACCCCAGGCTGGCTGAGGAAGTGCTCTCGCTGCTTCCCCGCTACCTGCAGAAAGATGGCGTGGTCGCCGTGGGAGAAATCGGGTACGACGATCAGACCGACGCGGAGGAGCGCATCTTCGCCCGCCAATTGGAACTCGCCATGGAAATGGACTTGCCGGTCCTGGTGCATACGCCCCACCGGGACAAGAAGCGGGGCACCATCCGCTCGTTGGACCTCATCCGCAGCGTCGGCTTTCCCGAGGAGAGGGCCCTCATCGACCACAACACGGAAGAGACGCTGCCCCTGGTGCTGGACACCGGCTGCTGGGCCGGCCACACCATCTATCCCCATACCAAGATGGACGAGGTCCGGATGGTGAAGCTGGTGAAGGAGTACGGCAGCGAGCGGATCCTCATCAACAGCGCCGCGGATTGGGGCATCAGCGATCCCCTGAAGGTCCCCAAGACCACCGACCTGATGCTGGAGAGCGGCATCACGCTCCAGACCATCCGGACCATCGTCTGGGACAATCCTGCCCACTTCTTCTCCCAGAGCCGGCGGCTGGACCTGGCCGGCATCGACACCCGCCCCAGCATCGACCAGACCGAGTTCTACGGAGGAAGTACGGTCCTGCGCGGCGGCCAGACTCCGGTCGTCGAGACCTAGGAGCCTGCTCCGCAGAAATCAATCTACTGCGAAAGCGGCGAATCGGTCCATATTTCCCCGATTTCTCGGCGAATAGAACAACTATGCACCTCAAAATCGTGAAAATCTGTCCTCGATTCTCCACTTTCTCGCTACGATCATTTCTACGGCGCAGACTCCTAGCGCCTGACCCGATACGTATTCCATCCACGATGCGCGCCAGCGCGATAGAATCTAAAGAGTACCCAAGACGACAATTCCCAGAAACGAAAAATAGGCGATCGCCGCGCCCGGTCCCAGCCGATGCTCGCCGGGAGTCCTCAACAGGAATCCAAGCGTATTGAGCAGCGAACAAACCCAAGGAGCCAGAACGAGCCAACCGACGCTGGCGCCGCACTGCTGCCACGGCTGCAGAATGAACGAGAGAAACGTTACGGCAGCGGTCATCAGCCCCAAGGAGATCGCACTGCTGGCTACGGCGCCCACTTCCGTTGAATAGAGCTTCGCCGCTGGAGTGCCCGCCGTGGGCCAGCGGGTCTTCCGGGCCACCTCCCAGTGCAGGTAGGCGAGAACGAAGGAGGCGATTGCGAAGACCACGCTCATGGCCGGCGCGTCTGCCGTTGAGTCCGGACGAACAACCCAAACGTAGATTGCCTGCAACACATGCAGTTGAATCGCCACGCCGATGGCGAAGAACATCCGCTCGCGATAGAAGCGCCAACGCACTTCCAGCCACCACAAGAAGAGAGAATACGCCATGATCGCGCCGAGCACCCCGGCCCCGACGGGCCTCCCCGCATTTAGAGCCAGAAGGATCACGGCGGTGATCGCCAGCAGCAGGTACAGGTCGCTGAACGACACGACGCCGGCGGCCAACTCCCGCTCAGGATGGTGCACCCGATCGTATTCGTAGTCGCGGATCTCATCGACGACCCGCATGAAGAAGGAGACGAGGAACAGGCTGAGCCCGGTCAAGACGACGGGAACATCCAACCTGTCGACCAGGCGCTCGGGTCGTTCGAGGAGACCCTCGAGCGCACAGGTCCAAAGGGATACCCAGGCCACATACGGAAGGGGGGGATACCGACGCCAGACGAAGCGAATCAGATTACGGACAGGTGCCGCCGGCATCAGCCCTCCACGATGGTGACCGTACCGCCCGCACCATCCAGCCTGACGCGTGCCCCTTCGGGAATGACACGCGTCGCGTCCGGAACCCCGACAACGGTCGGAATGCCAAATTTCCGTCCACTGATCGCCGTATGCGACAACATGCTGCCACGTTCAACGACAATCCCCCGGCCCGCCAGCATGAGGAATAACCAACCGGGATCCGTTTCGCGCGCCACCAGTATGTCGGTAGCCTCGATGCAGACATTGGTGGGGTCGAGGACGATCCTGGCGCGCCCCTCCACGACGCCGGCGCTCGATCCGATGCCGCGCAGGACCCGGTCGGTCCCAAGCGCGGATCTGTTTTTCGGGATTGCCGGCTGCACGGGTCCGCAGGTCGTAAAGTCCCGAGGAGGGCCGGCATCGAGTTCATGGCGCTCTTTCTCCCTCCGGCGAATTCCCACCAAGGCTTGCAAGTCGCCGGTCACCCCCGTGCCGTCGAAGAACCCGAAGATCTCCCCATGGGTCAGAAACACGGCATCGGCACGACGGTCCAGAGCACCTTGCTTCACCAGCGCGCTGGCGAGAACGTCAAAAATGTCTTTGCAGTACCCGAAGAACTCACCGCGCCAGAAACGGCTGTCCTCCCGCTGGTTGACGGTGATCCGGAGCCTGTGGATCAGCCCCAGAAACAGGAAGCTGCGGATCGAGCGGCGTCCTAGTGCGGCCCAGACCTGCTCTTTGGCGCGGTCGCGTATCTGTTTCTCCGAATGCGCCAGCTCATCCGCAACCAGTCCCTTGGAGACGCAGGATCGCAAAGTCCGGACAAACAGCTTGGGCTCGCGTCGAAAGCCGGGAGCCTCCATGTTGAGCTCGGCTACCCCACGATCACCGTACTTGCGGAGATGGTGCTGGATTAACCCTCGAAGCTCTCGAAAATCGGGCTGGGTCAAGATGGCCGACCACACCGCCTGATCGTCCATGGATTCGAACAGTTCTACCGAACGAGGATCGGCCCGAATGAGTTCCGCGATCCTTATGGCGGAAGTGATCGCACGGGAGCCGGCGTTATCCTCCCCGCACAGTAGATCGCTCAGGTTGATCTCAAAATTCCATTTCCCGATCAGTTTCCGGGCGGCGGCAAAGTAGGTGTTGATCAACCAGTGGTTGATCAGCGTCAGTCCCCACCAGCGGCCGACTTGCTTCCATACTTCACGAAACGTGGCCATCGCCACCATCGGATCGGCGCCGTCGAGTTCGATCTGACGGAGGTCTCCGAGGTATTCCCGCCACCACCTTTCAAACCCGCGAAACTCCCTTCCCAAGCGCATCGCGCAGCGTCCGGCAATCATTGACGCGCGGCAGGTCGCCCACAGTCCTCCACCACCGCTGTCCTCCTGAGCGATCGAAGCCGGCATCTCGAGCACATCCTCCAGATCGCTCATGAACCATTTGGCGATGGGCACCATGCCGTTCACTCTGAGCAGGTAGGTCAAGGAATGGTAGACACGACCGTTGATGAAGCCGAGCATGCGTTCGAAGTCGGGGAGTTGTTCGTAAAGGACGCCGGGCGGGCACCCGCTGCGTCGGATGAAGTCGTAGAACACGGTGCGGTAAAAGAGCCGCGCCATGCTGTACGTCAGCGGGGTCGTAACGTTTGGAAAGCTCTCGGAGACGTTGGCGCTACTCCACACTCGGATGGTGCGATGGTCCAGGTGCACCGGGCGGCTCTGCAGCAGATAGAGGCGGCCTTTCGAATCGTACGCGCCTTCGATGTCCTGGGGCGATCCCAGCAGGCATTCCACCTTTTGTGCGATAGCGTCGAGTTCCAGAATCTCGCGCGTGGTCAAACAGGGTTCCCGCACCGCCTTGACGGGGACGGGTTCGGCAACGAGCGGGGACCCGTCGCCGTCGGGGTTCCTTACCAGCTTTGTCGTCTTGGGACCAATCTCAATGGTGATGGCCCTGGACTTTCGATTGACGAAAAAGTGATCCACACCCACTCTCTCTTGGACGACGCCTTCCCCCACTCCGTAGCCTGCCGCGATGACGGTCTGCCTCAGAGTTGTCCGCGGGTCGCAGGAGAAGGCCACTACGGATCGCGCCGACGCGACCATGCGCTGTACCCCCACTGCAACGGAGAACCCGTGAGGGGCGATCCCGAGCCGCCGTCTATAGGTGATCGCTTCAGGGGCGTACCCCGAGGCCCAACAGCGACGGATTTTGGCAACCAGTTGCGTGGCGCCAACAAACAGGAACGAATCACTCATGCCGGCCATGGGATGGTGCGCGCTGTCTTCGCTCTCCTCTGCGCGGTGCCCTGCCACGGACGCGCGAACTGCCACGAACTCCCCGTACTCGAAGAGATCCTCAAACGAAGCCTTGATCGCTTCTTCCAATCCGTTGGGCAGGCGGACGTCGAGGAACATCCGCTGGATTCTCCGTGACAGGGACTGTACCGCCACGGCGTCAAACGAGCCGCAACCCCGGAACAGAGCCTCGACCTGGGGCCGGAGGGCAGACAACACCGCCTCATAGGCGTGCGTCGTCAGGCAGAAGAAGGGGGGAACCGCAAACCCGGCGGCGTGTAATGCAGCAAGATTCGCAAGTTTTGGCCCCACCGCAGCCTGCAGCAGCTTCGACCGATAGTCGACAACGAACAAGGGAGTGGCGATCCTGGTCATTTTGCGACCTCTTGGTATTGGCGAATGGCGACCTCAAGCCGTCCTTGGGGAGAACGCGATGGAATGTCACAACCCATCTCGGAGAGACGGCGGCAGGAGAGAATCTGATCTTGCATCAGCAACTCGAGGCGGGTAGCCAGCCGGTCCGGCCGTCGACCCGGCATCGCTCGGAGACCGGCAAGAAGGGAACGCGGGCAACGCAATTTCACCAGGGGACCCGGAAACCCCGCCATGCCACGTACGGTGGACAGGATCTGTTCCTGCGGGAGTGCGGATCTGTAGGCGACGTTGACGGCCATCCGTTCCGGATTGGATCCATTCCCGTGTATGGTTGCCAGCCTCTGCAGCAGGAAGAGAATGACTTTGGCGTAGTCGTCAATGTGAATGAAGGAATAGGACACGGCTTGGCGACCAGCCAGTCGCATCCTGGCGAGTCGAACCAGCAGCGGAACCAGGAAACGATCCCCACCGCCAATAATGAAGCGAGGCCGACAAAGGTACGCACCGAAGTCTCGTTCTGCCGCCATTTTGAGAATCACCTTCTCGGCGCCCCTTCGACTGCTGGCCAGGGGTGTAACCGGGTTCGGACGATCCACCTCCAACGCCGGCCGCAAGGGCCCCTGCCCGTACACGGACGCCGAGCTGCCGTACACGACGCCGCGAAGGTTGGCATCTGACTTGCGGAGCAGGTTCAGCGTACCGGTGACGTTTGTGGCCACAAACCTTGTGCCATCCGGATCGATCTGCCTGGTGGCGAGATGTACGAGCAAGTAGGGCCGGCGTGGAAACGCACCATCCGGCACTTCGGGGAGAGAACATCGGATCCACCGGATAGCCGGCGTGCCCTGAGGCGGCCGCCTTCGGGCCAGGACGCGCACCCTGCTCCGGGGACAAGCCTCGATCAGTTTGCGCCGGACGGCGGTGCCGACGTACCCCGTTGCGCCGATCAGGACCAAGTCGCAACCGTTCATTACCATAGGAATGGGATGAGGCGCTTTCTCGCCTTCGCGAACTCCCGATACTCGGGCAGCGTAGAAAGCAATAGCGACTCTTCGACCAGGATCCGATAAGTCACGGCGGGCAGGAGCAGCCCGAGCAACGCCGCCATTCCCCATGGGCTGGCCAGGGCGACAACGAATCCGAGATTACCCAGTACCATCCCCGTATAGGCGGGATGCCGAAGATAGCGATAGACGCCGCTTCGGACGATGCCGTCAGAGGGGATCCGAACGCTGTGACTGTAGGTGGCGGCCAGTTTCCGGATCGCGGCCAGACGTAAGCCCACGCCCAGGATCATGATCGTGACTCCGGCGACTACCAGGACCCACCGCACCGATACCGTTCCCTCCATGGGCGGCGAAAGAACGGTCCCGAGAACAGTCGCACATCGCGCCGTTGCGTATAGTCCGAGACTGCTCCGATCGTCGGTCGCCTCTTCCTTCTTCGCTTCCCGCATCGTGATGCCCGCTTCGGCAAGCAGCCAACCCAGATAAATCCCTGCCACAACCAGCGTCACCCAGTGAGGAGGCCACGGCTGTGTGAGCAGGCGGTGGACTGTGATTCCCAACAGGCAGGGAATACCCCCAATCAGGAAGAGCACCGGCGCCTGTCGCTTGATGCTGCTCATTTGGCAGGCGACGGCCGCAGCATTCCGGTCACGTGGGCGCTAACGCAACATTGGCCGTTCTGGAAGACCTGGGCGACACCCCAGGCGCGATGTGGACGTTTGTTTTGCCAGTCCTCCGTACGTCGCGCCCAACTCTTACCGAGGCCGGGAAGCGTCCTCACGATGATGGGTGCCGCGCCGTCGACAAATTTGTGGTAATCCGCGTGGAAACTCGTCATCACCATCCCCCACCCCCGGGGCACTCCGATGACATGCGAAGAAGCGATCATTGCCTGGCGAACAATCTCCATCAGGGCCATCCCCTGTAGATGCCCCGACTCGTGATCAAACCGGAACTCCTCTGTCAGGGGCGAGGCCAGGAAATGTATGAGCCCTCCTACCTGCACAGCACCGGACAACATGACGTTGGCCTCGTATCGCTTGTGGACCATCCAACGATCGATCCGTCCCTTCTGGCGCAGATCGTCCAGAAGGGAGGGCGCATCGAATGGGGAAACGCGAAGGAGCAAACCTTGAATCTTATCGTCGTAGTCGCCCGCAACCTCGGGCTCCGTTCGAATTGTCCGCTCTCGCTTGCGACCGTTTGCCCACCGCTGCAGCCGGAACTCGGTCTCGGATGCGGGAGCGCTGGCGCCGATGAGCCAACAGGGGCCAGGCAGGATTCGGGTGAAAAAGTCGATCTGCCATGGATCCTCCACCAGGACCCGGATCCCGGTTCCTTCGTAGCGGTCGAAAACCGGCGGGGTGAGCAGCGCATAACGGGGAGCCGAATTCCCCGGGGACACCAACCATTCGGTCGGCCGGTTACCGGCGCCGGCATCACTTGGCGTAAGCGTCTCGCGGACAACAACCTCCTGCCCGGTTGCGTGGTACAGCATATTGACGATGTTGGGTCCGGATCCAAAGGCACTCAGCAGGATCCGCTGGCCCCGCCGGATCAGATCGGTGAAGGCCTTGGCCATCGCGATGCCGAGGCTGGCTCCCGCGTTGTTTCCTCGGCGCCGGACCGTTTCCACCAGCAGAGAGTTGGGAAGGCACCGGCGATGCAAAAAACGAATGGCCCTCAGGTTGGCCTGATGCGGGACGAAGACGTCGACACTGTCCGGAGAAGCGTTGCACCGCTCGAGAAAACCTGTCAGCGCCGGGGCGACCTTTTTTTGGATGAAATTGTTTACTGCCGCTCCATTCATGTACAGCGCGTTGGCATAGCGCCCCCAGCTTTGGAAAACGAGCCCCTCATTCATATCGCGCTCAATGCGATCGGACTCTGCGCTGCCATCGGTTCCCGTGCGCCGGTCGTACGCGACGAATCCCGAATCCGGCTCCTCGGATGGTCTCAGCAGCACTCCTACGCATCCATCGCCAAATAGATAGCGGGGAACCCCAATGGGAACATTCCGGTTATCCAATTCGACGACGCCGACGAACGCAGCGAGTTGATTCAGCCGAACAAAGTCCGCAGCCGCGCCGAGGAGACCGAGAAAAGAGGTGCAGCCGCCATACGAGCTCAACGTGCCCGCATTGGGCAATCCCAGGCGCACGCGAAGATCGGAGGCCGGATTGGGAACGAGACGGGCTGAGGGCCGTTTGATGCTGCAGGTGGAAGTGGCGATCAGACCGATTTCGTCCGGTCCGTAAGGGTCGAGGCATCGCCGGGCGCAGACCTCAAGCAGTTCCATCGGATCCGAATGCTCGGCCGAGAATTGCCTTCGGCCTTCCACGCCCATTTTCTCCAGGGCGCGCTGGGCGCGCGGCCGAACCAGCCGTCCCTCTTGAAGCAAGAACTCATTGCTCACCTCGAGATCGGGCACGACCTCGCTGATGGCGGCAATGACCACACCGGACACAGATCCATTCATCATCGATAACTCCGTTGATTCCTGACTCCGCTTGCGATAGCATACAGCCTGTACGCATTATACATACAGGCTGTATGCATGTAAAGACCAAAAAAGCCCTTCAGTCCGAGAAGACGCGCGGAGAGATCGTCCGCGTAGCGCGGAAACTTTTTGAAGCGAAGGGCTATGCGGGGACGGGTACGGAGGAGATCGTCCGTCGAGCCGGCGTCACCCGCGGCGCCCTCTATCATCAGTTTCGGGACAAGAAGGCGCTTTTCGTCGCCGTCGTGGAGGCGTCGGAGCGCGAGATGGCCGGGCACATCCAGGCGGCGGTGGACGCCGAAGCGGAGCCTTGGGCGCGTCTCGAGGCTGGGTATCTGGCCGTTCTCGATGCTTGCACCGAGCCGGGAATCCGGCAGATTCTGCTCCTGGATGCGCCTGCCGTACTCGGTGTCGAACGCTGGCGGACGGTCGAAGCCGAATACGGACTGGGATTACTGAGTCGGGGCCTCGAGGCGATCATGAAAGCGGAAAGGATGAAGCCTCTGCCGGTACGAGCGATGGCCCACCTGCTTCTCGGCGCGATCAGCGAGGGAGCTCTGATGATCGCCTCGGCCGGGGACCCCGGAAAGGCTCACCGCGAGGTCGTCGCGGGTCTGCAGCGATTGCTCGGCAGTCTCAAGCGAACGGACGCCACGTGAGGCAGCCCCATCCGGCGCCCCGTCTCCACCATCATGTCGTGATAGATCCGGAATAGCTCCTCGTGCACCGCACCGCGGTCATCAACGTCGTCGGACTCACCCGGGCCCTCCTGGGACCGGACACGCCCCACCTGAGCGCCTTGGCGCAAAACGGCGCCATCCGGTCCCTGCGCACGGTGACTCCGGCCGTCACCTCCACCGTCCAGAGCACCTTCCTGACCGGCCTCCCCCCCTCCGGCCACGGCATCGTGGGAAACGGATGGTATTTTCGCGATCTGTCCGAGGTCTGGTTCTGGCGGCAATCCAACCGTCTGGTTTCGGGAGAGAAGGTCTGGGAAACCGCCCGTCGGCGCGACCCCCGCGTCACCTGCGCCAAGCTCTTCTGGTGGTACAACATGTACAGCAGCGCCGAATGGAGCGTGACCCCGCGTCCCATGTACCCGGCCGACGGCAGGAAGATCCCGGCCATCTACTCCCACCCGGCCGACCTGGCCCAGCGCCTGGAGTCGGACATCGGACCCTTTCCGTTCTTCGATTTCTGGGGTCCCCGCGCCGGCATCGCCTCGAGCCAATGGATCGCCCGGGCGGGGCGGCGGGTCTGGGAGTGGCACCGGCCCACTCTGACTCTGGTCTACCTGCCGCATTTGGATTACAACCTCCAGCGGTTGGGACCGGGTCATCCCGGCGTCCACCAGGACGTCCGGGAAATCGACGCCGTCTGCGGCCGATTGCTGGACTACTTCCGGGAACGGGACACGCGGGTCATCGTGCTCTCCGAGTATGGGATCACCCCTGTAGCCGGCGCCATCCACATCAACCGGGTCCTTCGCGAGGCCGGATGGATTCGCGTCCGGCCGGAGCTGGGGCTGGAGATCCTGGACCCGGGCGCCAGCCCCGCCTTCGCCGTGGCAGATCACCAGATCGCCCACGTCTACGTTGCGGATCCGGCCCACCGGTCCCAGGTCCGAAAACTGCTGGAGCAGGTTCCGGGCATCGAGCGGATCCTGGACCGGGAGGACCAGCGGGAATTGGGGCTCGATCACCGGCGGTCGGGAGACCTGGTGGCCATCAGCCACGCCGACAAGTGGTTCTCCTACTACTACTGGCTCGACGATAAGTCGGCGCCCGATTTCGCCCGCACCGTGGACATCCACCGCAAGCCGGGCTACGATCCCGCGGAACTTTTCGTGGACCCGGGGATCCGGCTTCCCTTCCTCAAGGTCGGTCTGAGACTGTTGCAGAAGGCGCTGGGCTTCCGCTACCTGATGGACCTCATCCCGCTGGACGCAAACCTGGTCCAGGGTTCCCACGGCAGGCCCACGGAAGATCCGAACCAGGGACCGGTTTTCCTGAGCACGGAACCCGGACTTGTCCCCGACGGCGGCGTCCCGGCGTCCGGAGTCCGAGATCTCATCCTGGCCCATCTCTTTGACTGAAGCGGCCAGCCGGGAGTTGTCCGCACCGGAACCGCACCCCCTGCGTGGTAGACTGACGCGCGGTTTTCGCTCGCCGTCACACAGTGCGAAACGGCGCCGCGGAGATGCCACGGTCGACAAATGATTCCCCAGATGCGGTTTACGCAGCGCTCCGGTCGTGCAGCGGCGTTCGTCCGCCGGCGCGCGCAGCAGCTCCGGCTCCTGGCTCTACTGCCCGCCTTTCTCTTCTCGAGTCCCGGTGAGGCTCTGGCCCAGATGGGCACCGGAACCCTGGTGGGGCACGTGGGCAAGAAGAACGGCGAGGCCGCGGCCGGAGTTGAGGTGGCAATCCACCGCGTCGACACCAACGAGGCCTTCCTGCTGCTGACCAACGCCAACGGAAACTACCGGCGAAGCGGTCTGCCTCCCGGCCACTACGAGATTACGGCGTCGCTCCCGGGCTACGAAACCCAGGTCCGAACCCACATTCGGCTTCTCGTGGAACAGATTCGTGAGGAAGATTTTCTCCTGGTCCCCGGAGATCCCGGGATCCGGCAGTCGATCCGCAGCGGTACGGTGCTGGCGGGGACCGGCCGGGAGGACCGGGGGCAACTGATCGACCAGGAAAAGCTGGAGAGCATGCCGGTCAATACCCGTGACGTGGGCCAGTTGGTCACTTTGGCGGCCGGGGCCGCGACCAGCCACGAAAGCCGCAGCCGCAGCGTCAAAGTGTTGGGCATGAGGCGCAAGGACAACCTGATCTTCATCGACGGCACCCTCTTCACCCACGGCGACGGAACCCCCTCCTTCAACGCCAGCACCGACGCCCTCAGGGAATTCGATGTCAAGACCGGACTCTATTCCGCGGAATTCGGCATCCGGCCCGGAGGCCAGATCGTGGCGGTGACCAAGAGCGGCACAAACGAATTCCACGGCGGCTGGTTCTGGTTTCACCGGAACGACAACCTGGACGCCCGCAATTTCTTCGAGCAGCGAAAGGCGGAGTTCAAGCGCAACCAGTTGGGGGCCACTCTCGGAGGACCCCTTCTTTTTCCCGGCCTGCTGAACGGGCGGGACCGGGCCTGGTTCTTCGTCTCCTACCAGTTGCGTGCGATCCGGGAGACCAAGCCTCTCACCGGAGTGGTCCCGACTGCCGGCGAAAAACAGGGCCGGTTCGCCGTTCCCATCCGGGACCCGTTGACGGGAGGCTCTTTCCCGGAAAACCGGATCCCGGCAAATCGGCTGGACCCCGTCGCCTTGAAACTCCTCCGTTACTGGCCCGAACCCAACACACCCGGAGCCCTGAACTTCACCAGTCCCGACTCCCACAGTCCCTTGGACAATTCGCAGGTCATCGCCCGCATCGACGTGAGACAATCCGACGTGAGCCGTTGGGCCGGCCGTTTCGTCCTGGACTCCAACCACTGGACCTCGACCCAGCCCATCAGCATCTTCTCCACCCGCCACCCCCTGGCCACATGGGGACAGTCCCTCTCCCACACTCGCAGCCTGAGCCCGAGAGTCCAGGCCGTGACCAGCCTCCATTGGTTCCGCCGTCCCTACAAGTCCCGGATATCCTCCCACGCCAGGGAGTTGGATCTGGGAATTCCGGAACTCCTGCAGAGCGACGTGGATCGAATCGGGGTGCCGATCGTCGAGATCCAGGGTTACACCAGAATCGGCGACTATTCCTTCCTCGGCCCCAGCAGCCTGGGCAACTGGCAGGCGAATCAGGACCTGACGGTGGTGGAAGGAGACCATTCCCTGAAAACCGGCATCCACTTCCGCCGGCACTACAACCTTTACGTGACGTCCCGTCGCAGCCGGTTCAACTTCTTCGACCGGTATACGGGCAACGGTTTCGCCGATTTTCTGCTGGGCTACGTGTCTCAAAGCCGTTTGGGAGGGGAGGGCTCCCGGGGGCGATTCCATCAGGACAGCTACTACCTCTACCTGCAGGACACCTGGAAGGCCAGCCCCCGGCTGACGCTGAACCTGGGCCTGCGCTACGAGCTGCGGCTGCCATGGAGGGAAAGGCGGGGCTTCATGTCGAACCTGGATCCCCTGACCGGACAGACGGTCCCCGCCTTGCTCGAGCTGGATCTGAAACCTTGGGAAACGGGCCGCTTCCAACCCAACTATCCACTGGTCCGATGGAACCCTCTGGACGGAATATTGCCGCGCCTGGGCGTGTCGCTTCGCCTGGCGGACAAGACCGTTCTGCGCACCGGATACGGTCTTCATGGCAACGAGCCGGACCTGAACATGATTCTCCGCCTGAGCCGGAATCCCCGGCCCGGAGCCGAACGGCTCATTTTCAACAGCCCTCTGGAGATCCCTTCCCTGCGCTTGTCGGACCCATTTCCCGACGAGAACCGGGACACGGCCATTCCCGACCACTACGGATTCCAGACGCCCCTGCCCTTGTCCCGGACCCATTCCTGGGGCCTCAGCCTCCAGCACGAATTCACTTCCCGCTGGCTGCTGGACACCGGCTACCATGGCTCCCGATCGACCGATCTCCTGGAGACGGTCTCCTGGAACGACGCGGTTCCGGGGACCGGAGACCGGCAGCTTCGGCGGCCTTGGCCTCATCTTCAAGCGGTCTATTTCCCGTTTGCAGCCGGCGATTCCTGGTACCAGGGCATGCACTTCCAGGTGGAAAAGGCCGCGGGCGCCGACGGCCTGTACCTGCTGGCCTCATTGAGCTGGTCGCGCCTGATTCAGACCGGAGGGGGAACTACCGGATACACTTCCCGGCGAATTTACCGGTCCCGCAATCTGCCTCTGGAGGCGACCCGGGGAGTGGCGGACTTCCATATTCCGGTGCGTTTGATGCTTTCGGGCGGATTCGATCTGCCCTTTGGCCCTAACCGGACTCTGCTCCAGAGCGGCTTGGCCTCACAGTTGTTGAGGGGATGGTCGATCCGGGCCATCGCCAATTTCCAGGAGGGCGGCTGGCGCACGGTCTCTCTGCCCGGCGACCCCTTGGACGCCGGGTCGGAAGCGTCCCAGTGGCCGGACCGCATCCGGGACGCGAATCTGCCCGGCCACGAGCGGACTCCCGCCCGCTGGTTCGACACCAGCGCGTTCGCTCTGCCGGCAGCGTTTGAATATGGAAACTCCGGCCGCGGCGTCGTCGAGGCCCCCGGCCTCTTCAACCTGGACATCTCCCTGCGCCGGACCTTCCGTCTGGCCGAGACTCAACGGCTGGAGGCCCGGGTGGAAGCCTTCAACGCCACCAACCGGCCCAACTTTGTGGTCAACTCAAGACAGCAGACTCTCCTCTACGGAACCGCCGGATTTGGCGTCCTGGCCCAGACGCTGGCCGCCCGGCAGATCCAGTTGGCCCTGAAGTTTTACTTCTGACTCGAATCATCATTTTCAAACAGAACGAAGGAGGACCACTCCATGCTCCCACTCTCCCGAATCCGTCGCAGTGTGCTCTCGATTCTGGTCTCGGCGGCGTTCCTTGGCGGAAACACGGCTACCGCTGAAACGGCTGCGAGCCCGGACCGGCAGTTCGCCCGCTACAAGTTTCTCCTCATCGACGACGACCCCCTGGTGGAGCACCACAACTTGCGCCGCAAGGTGAATCAGGCGGCCAAGCACAAGGAGCCGGTGTTGCGTCTCGACGCCCCCTGGGAGACGGAACGGGACATGCTCAACTACGTCTCGGTGATGTACGACGAGGAAGAGCAGATCTTCAAGATGTGGTACACGCTCATGCGCTGGCAGGGAGAGACGTCCGACGGTCCCCGGGGCGTGGCCTACGCCGTCAGCCGGGATGGACTCACCTGGGAGAAACCGAAACTGGGCCTGGTGGAGGTGAACGGTTCGCGCGAGCACAACATGGTCATCGACTTCAAGCGGACATTCGTCTACTCCATCATCAAAGACCCCAGCGACATCGCCGCCCGCCGCTACAAGATGATCTTCAACACCTTCGGTGAAGAGTCGCTCTGGGCCCGGCACCACTCGGCGCTGAACCTGGCCTATTCCCACGACGGACTGCACTGGCAGCGTCCCCGCCACGTCAACCCGGTAATACGTGGCATCAGCGACGACAACTGCACCCTCTTCTACGACCCGGACCGCCGGAAATACGTTCTAATGACCAGGCGGGTACCCAACGCTCCGCGGGACATCTCGCAGTACGAGAGCTACGACCTGGTCAACTGGGAGGACACGGGCCGCGTCCTGGTGGCCGGCGACGATCTGGACCCGCCGGAGCTCTACAACATCTACGACATGCCGGTCTTCCGCTACGAGAACTTCTTCCTGGGCATCATCAATCCCTACTACGTTCACCCCTTCGCCCCCACCTACGGCGCCTACCACAAGCCGCCCGACTACCCCCGGGGCAAGGTGGGCCAGTTGGAAATCTCCCTGGCCTACAGCCGCGACGGCAGAACCTGGCATCGTCCCGACGACCGCTCGCCGGTGGTGCCTGTGGGTAAGCCGGGCGACCAGGACGGCGGCATGCTCTACCCGGCCGAGAACCCCCTGGTGCGCGACGGCGAGACCTGGATCTATTACACGGCCAGCCGCCTGAACCACACCTGGTGGGACTGGCTCTCCTACGACCTGTCCCAAGGGACCCGTGACCTGTGCGTGCTGATGGTGGCCCGCATGCCCGAGGACCACTGGATCTCCCTGGACGCCGGAGAGGAAGAGGGCTGGTTGATGACCAAGCCGTGGGGTCCGGCCTACGAGATCCTGGTGAACGCCGACGCCGAGGGCGGCTCCATCGAGGCGGAGCTGGTCACGCCCTACGGGGAACCGATCCAGGACTTCACCCGGGCCGATTCGGTTCCATTGACGTCAGACGGAAACGCCCAGAAGCTGACCTGGAAAAGCGGACGGTCTCCCTACGATCTGAGCGTGGAACAGTACGGCGGGGTCTGCCTCAAACTGTATCTCAAGCGGGCGAAGCTCTACTCCTACACCTACACGCTGCCCGATCCCGACGGCGATCTGGCCCGGCGCCAGGCCAACGCCCGCTGGCTGGACGTGATCACTCACCGGTCCGGTCACTGGGGCCGCGACTCCAACGAGCCGGCGATGGGGGTTCCCCCACATCCGCGCCACCAGTCCAACCCCGCCGGAGGCCAGAAAGACTTCGGGAAGCGGATGCAGGAATCGATTCGCAACAAGAAATGATGAGGAATCGGCAGGTGATGGGCATGGATTCTCGACCCTGATCTCTTTCGGTGGGCCCGTCCAGTGTAGTCCGTGAATGGTTGGCGGCATTCTCACGTCACCGGTACACCTTGTCCCGGCGACCGATCCTCACCACCAGCACGCGGAACACGCCGTCCTCAAGGTGGGCGACGATGCGGAATTTGCCAACCCGGCACCTCCAGAAATCGCCCATTTTGGCTCCCTTGAGGGCCTTTCCAATGCGGCGTGGGTCATCCAAAGCCCCAACACGACTATGCAAAAAGGCAAGAATCCGCCGTGCCGCAGGCCGATCCAACTTTTCCAAGTCGCGGACCGCCTCCCGATCCAGTTCAATCCTCCAACCCATAGCGCTGCATTACTTCTTCCAGCGACACGGTCCGAGACTGTCCGGATCGAAGGGCGATCAGCCGTTGTTCGGCAAGGTATAAATCCTCGAGGTCGTCCAAGTGTTCCCGAATGGCCTCGATCATGTAGAAGGTCTTGCTGCGCCCTGTAAGGTCGGCCAACCGTTGCAGGCGTTGCGAGACTTCATCCGGCAAGCGTAGAGAGACAGGAGCCATGAGGATCCTCCTTCGCGTGGTTTGTGTGATACAAGTATCTCATAGATTGCTTTACCCATCACGACAGTGGCTTACGCTTGTGGCCTTTGACTTCGGCGGCTGGACAGTCGCGGTTATTGGGACGCCAGATGGATCTCGAACTGGTCCATGGAGAGCTTACCCGTCACCTCTTCCGAGAACCCTACGAAAGAAAACCCGTAGCTGGCGCTGTTCTTGAGAAGATCGTTCAGGGAGGTCTTGGACGGGGCCCAGCTCCGGTGCCAAAGAGATTCGTCGTTGACCAGGACGAAGTGCTCGGGCGGGCCCCATTCCCCCTGCTGGATCTTGAGAGGCCGGCCCGTGTAGTGCCACCTGGTGCCGCCGGAGTGGACCCAGAAGAAGCACCGGGCGCCCTTCAGATCCAGGTCGTCGCCTCGAAGGTGAACCGACACCCGGGCGCCCCGCAGGTCGAGGGCTTCCTCCTGGCGAAATCCCGTGGGCCGGGGAGTCGTACTCGGCCCTTCCTCGAGGTCCTCGGCAATCCACCGGTGATAGAGGATCAGAGGCAGAATCGAATGGGGGTCCTCCGGAGTATCGATCCGCCACCGGGAGTCGTCCCCCCAGACATAGCCGGAATTCCCCACTCCACCGGCCTCTTCCCAACTGGTCAGGAAAAAGACGTTCTCGTTGCCGCTTCCGCCGTTGTAGTCGTAGATCTGCCAACTCTCCCGGCCGGCGTCGAAAGTGTTGATCCGCTCCGTGGTCGTCGGCATCGATTCCATCCCCCCGCACCCGATGGAGATGAGCAGTAAAGCCGCCAGAATTCCGATTTTCATAGACTCTCCCCCATCCGCGGCTACGACCCGGCAGCGTCGATCAAGTTTCCGTCCTGGTCGAGTCGTTTCACGTCCCCGAGATTGAGCTCCCGGACCCCCTCCTCGATCTTCGAAAGGTCGCCGACGATGACCCACACCAACTGGTCCGGCCGAATCACCTCGGTGGCCGACGCCAGGATGGCCGGGATGTCAAGCGCCCGGACCTTGCCGGGGTAGGTCCGGTAGTAGTCGTCGGCCAGCCCGTAGCGGACGATCTCGGCGATGGTCCTTCCCACCGCACCCGAGGTCTCCCACCGTCCGGGAAGGCTGAGCGTCTGGGCCTTCTTGGCCCGGTCCAGCTCCTCCGCCGTGGCGGGCCGCTCTCCCCGGTACTCCCGTAGCTCCCGATCAATCTCCGCTGCAGATTCCTTGGTCTTGTCCGTCTGAACCGGCGCGTAGACGATGAAGGGCCGCTGGCCCCGGGCGCCGTAAAGGAGAGTCCGTGCCCCGTACGACCAGTGCTTTTCTTCCCGCAGGTTCATGTTGATGCGGGAGGTGAAGCTGCCGCCGATGATGCGGTTCATGGTGATGTGGGAGATCTCGTCGGGATTGTTGGTGGGCGGCGCCACGTGCCCGGCGAAGATCAGCGACTGTTGAGATCCGGGCCGGTCCATGAGGTAGACCTGGGACCGGGTGTGGTGGTCCACTCGCCCGACCTTCTTTTCCGGAACCGGTCCGCTTTTCCAAGCCTTGAAGACCCGCTCCAAATGAGGCTGGATCTCGGCCAAGGTCGTGTCCCCCACCACGATCAGGGTGGCGTTGTTGGGCCGGTACCAGGTGGCGTGGAAATCCTTGAGCTGGTCCCGGGTGATGGCCTTCGCCGACTCTTCGGTTCCGGATCCGGTCAGCGGGTTCCCGTAGGCGTGATCGGGTCCGTAAATCAGCTTGGGCATCACCCGCAGAGCCATGGGAACGGGACTGACCTTTTCCCGTTGGATCCGGGCCAGGAGCTGGCGCCGGAGCCGCTCCAGCTCTTTCTCCGGGAAGGAGGGATTCAAAACAACGTCGGCATAGAGATCCAGCGACCCGGCGAGATTCGATTTGAGCGCCGACAGTGAAACCGTCGAGTCGTCGAGGGAAGCGGTGCTGCCGATATTGGCCCCAAGACGGGCCGCTTCCTCGCTGATCTCAAGCGCGCTCCGGGTCGAGGTCCCTTCGTCCATCATGTCCGCCGCCAGGTCGGCTGTCCCCGCCAGTCCGCCCAGATCGGCGGCATAGCCGGCATCCATGAGCAACCTGAAGTTGATGACGGGCACCGCGTGACGCTCGGCCAGAATCACCTTCAGACCGTTGGAGAGGGTCGCCTTCCGGAGGCGGGGAAACTCGGCGGGCGGCGGCTCGCCCACGTCGGGCAACCGGTCCCGATCGGCTCCCGAATCAGCCGTCGAGTATTTGGGGAACGGGTGGACTTCCAGGATGAAGTCGCCGTCGGACAGCCAGTCGCGAGCCACGTCGCGGAGGGCCTCCGGAGTCGCTTCCTCCAGGTACCGGAAATATTTCTTGTAGGTATCGGGAGAACCGCCGTAGACCTCGTTGGACGCCAGGATATCGGACTTGCCGCCGAACCCGCCGACCCGTTCCAGGCCCCTTACGAAACTGGCAAACGTCTGCGTTCTGGCCAGATCCAATTCGGCTTGGGTGGGCCCCTCCTGGATGAGTTTCTCCAACTCTTCGGCCAGGGCCCGCTCCACTTCACCCAGTGTCTTCGACGGGTGAGCCGTGGACATCACCTGGAATCGGCCGCTCAATTCCCGGGCGTAGAGGAAACTGGACGCGTCCGTGGCGATCTGGTCCTGGTAGACCAGCCGTTTGTAGAACCGTGAGGTCTTGCCTCCGCCCAGAATATCGGCCACCAGGTCCAGGAGAGCCGCTTCCCGGGTTCCCCACTGAGGAACGTTCCAGGCCCGGTAGATTCGTGCCTGGGGCACGCGGTCCTGCATCTGCTGCCGGTGGGTCCCCGTCATCTTGGCGATCCAGGCTTCCTGTTTGTCCACCGGAGGACCGGAGGGAATGTCTCCGAAGTAGTGCTCGACCTTCTTCTTCACCTCCTGGGCGTCCACGTCGCCGGCGATGGACAGCACGGCGTTGGCGGCGCCGTAGTAGGTCTTGAACCATTCCTTGACGTCGTCCAGCTCGGCGGCATCCAGATCCTCCATGGAGCCGATGGTGGTCCAGGAATAGGGATGACCCGCCGGGTAGGTATTCTCGGTCAGGAGGGTCCAGGCCCGGCCGTACGGTTGATTCTCCCCTTGGCGCTTCTCGTTCTGGACCACCCCGCGCTGCTCGTCCAGCTTCTCCTTGGAGATGGCGCCCAGCATGTGCCCCATGCGGTCCGACTCCAGCCACAGGGCCAGGTCCAGGGCGTTCTTGGGGACGTTCTCGAAGTAGTTGGTGCGATCGGCGTTGGTGGTGCCGTTCATTCCGGTGGCGCCAACCTCCTCAAGAGGCTCGAAGAACTCGCCGGGCCAGTGTTCCGTCCCGTTGAACATGAGGTGCTCGAAGAGGTGGGCAAAGCCCGTCCGTCCCGGCTTCTCGTTCTTGGACCCCACGTGGTACCAGACGTTCACGCCCACGATGGGCGCCTTGTGGTCCTCGTGGACGATGAGGGTGAGGCCGTTGGGCAGGACGAACTTCTCGAAGGGGATGTCGATCTGAGACGCCATGGAGCCGTCGGCGCTCTTCGCAGGGAAGGCGACGCCGGGCCAGACCAGGGCCAGAGAGATCATGAGGGCCAGTGTCTTCATGGAATTCAACCTCCAGGGTTTCCGAACAACCGCCGGGCTCAACGCATCTCGAAGGCGAAGAGCTTGGCGCCTCGCAGTTGGAACCGCAGGCGAAAGGCTTGACCCGGATCGACTCCCAGATCCGGACGCCCCTTCCAGGTCACCTGCTTCGAGAGCCGGTCACCAGACAGGATATCGCACTCGGCCAGGCTTCTGCCCTCCACGCCAACCACCTCCACTTGCACGGATCCGTTCCGGCCCGTGTCGAAATTAAGCCAGAGGGACTTTCCACGGCTGGAGAGGGGGTTCGTGACGAACCTCCCCTCCTCGTCCGCCACCAGGGCGCTGAGCCGCTGCTTGGGCCAGACGGCGAAAGCAATCTCTCCCAGGGGGCTCAGCCGGGGAAACTTGTGAGGGACGGCGAATCCGACGTAGGGCAGGATGACCCGGTTTCCGGAGATTTCGGCCAGACCGGCGCCGGGGAAGAGGCATCCGGCGTCGAACGACCCTTCCGAACCGGGCTCCAGGACCGGTCCTCCCGGAAGGAAGTTCCAGATCCGTCCAGCCAGGCTGGCGGCGACCCGCACTGTGCTGGTGTCCAGGTTGCGGTGGTAGATCATGGGAAACATGAGGTGCATGGTGCTGGTGCCCGGGTAGAACGCCCTGCCGTTGGTGTAGTAGTCGACCCACGCCGACTCTGAAGGGTCGGGGGCCAGAACCATCTCCGGGCGGGGCCAGCGCCGGAAATCGGTGGTTTCGGCCCGGCCGATCATGCGCCGGCCCCAGACCCCCATCCGGAAGTAACCCACGTAGCGGCCCAGACGTTCGTCCCAGTAGGCCGTGGTTCCGGTGTCGCTGACGTGGCCCATCAACGGCTCCTCCAGTTCCCGCCACCGGATGCCGTCCGGAGAGACCGCCCCCATGAGAGCCGTCCCGTCTTTCGAGGCGGGAGTCACCGATTCGGGATGGGCGGCCTGCATCCGCTCGACGGTCGCCTGGTCGACGGCGGCCTGGTAGACGGCCTTGAATCGCTCGTCGGGCTCGGCGGTGGGATCCACGAAGATGGCCGGACCGTGAATCCCGTACCTGCAGACCCCCGGCCCCAGGACGATGTTGTTCTCGCGGCTTCCCTGGAACTCCACCTGCCCCAGCGGCGGCTTGCGGTAGTTCAGGCCGTCTTCGGACTCGGCATAGCAGACCATGTAGCCTTCCGAGCTCCGGCCGAGCCGGTAGGTGGTGGTGTTGTAAAAGAGAATGTACTTCCCGTCATGGTGGATCAGGTTGACGTAGGGCGTGAAGTACTCCCAGGGCCGGTCGTTGCTGATCACGGGTCCCAGCTTGCCCGCCGTCTGCACCTCGATCCGGATTCCGGTGGGAACCTCCCGGGGAAGGCCCTGGACCTCGGAGTTGATCTCCGGGCCGTATTCTTCGGGCCGATCCCGCTGGATCCGCCGCCCCCGGTACCTGTAGGTCACATGGCCCGGATTGACGTAGCGCCAATCCACGAAGAGATGGGGTCCCGGTTCCAGCGGGTAGGGGCGCTGATGGTAGCCGTAGGCGTAGAGGGCGGCGTCCGGAGACGGCTTGAGGGAGTTCTCGCCTCCCTCCGCACAGGTGTCATCGGCGGTGCCGAAGAGAACCGCAAGGGACGCCGGAAACAGCAGAATCGTGAATCGTCTCATGGGGATCCATCTCCAGTTTTCGATTTCTAACAGATTGTCCGATGAAAACCGGATCGGTTACAAGGAACCCGTGTTCCTGCTATGTTTCGGGAATCTCCCAATCGATGGAGCGCACTCGATGCAAGATTCTCTCGAGCGGTTGACATCTTCGCTTCGAAGCTCGCAGATGCTGCGCCTCCTCCTGGTCGGGTTCCTGGCCTTACTGCTTCAGATTCCCATCGAGATGATCGCGGAGCTGGTCTCGGAGCGCCAGGAGAGGCGCCGGGAGGCGGTGGCCGAGGTTTCGTCAAAGTGGGGAAACGACCAGATCATCACCGGTCCGGCGCTGGTCGTGCCCTACACTCATCGTTGGACCGAGGTCGCAACCGGCGGCCAGGAAGTCACCCGAGCCGAGGTCCGACACGCCGTATTCCTCCCCGAGCGCCTCCACTCTCGCGGCTCCATCGACACCGAGACCCGCTTTCGGGGGATCTTCTCGATCCCGGTCTACCGCGTCAGCCTGACGGTCGAGGGCGAGTTTGCACGTCCCGGCTTCGCCGAGTTCGATGTCGAGCCCGAGGCGGTCAACTGGGATCGAGCCTATCTGGCCGTCGGAATATCGGACGCGCGCGCAATCCAGGAAGAAACCTCCGTATCGTGGAATGGCCGGCCCGCGTCTTTCCTTCCCGGAACCGGAGCCTTCCTGGGCGGGGTCGCGGGGATCCACGCGGTGGTCGGAGCGGCGGACGCAACTGAGCGGTTCAGATTCTCTTTCCCGCTCTCCCTGAATGGCAGCCTCGGTCTCTACCTCACTCCCTTCGGACAGCAGACTGTCATCGAACTCCGGTCGGATTACGGCCATCCCAGCTTTCAGGGAAATTGGCTCCCAGCCGAGCGCTCCGTGTCGGCCTCGGACTTTCAGGCCAAGTGGTCGATCCCGTCTCTGGGCCGAAACTATCCGCAGGCGTGGAGGGCTGAGGACAGGATGAATGAATCCGTCGACGGCTCACGTTTCGGTGTCGAGCTGGTCCATCCGGTCGATCACTACCGTATGGCGGAACGCAGCCTAAAGTACGCCTTCCTCTTTGCCCTCCTCCCTTTCGCCTTCGTCTGGCTGATCGAAGTCCTGGTAGGCGTTCGCGTCCATCCGATCCAATACCTCATGCTGGGAGGTGCTCTCTGCCTCTTCTACCTTCTGGAGCTCTCGCTGTCCGAGCACATCGGCTTCCCACTTGCCTACTCCCTGGCCAGTATTTCGATCATCGGGTTGGTAGCCGCGTACTCGGCCGCGGTGCTGCGCCGCTTGCGGCCCGCTTTGCTTGTCGCCGCCGGCGTCACCTCCCTTTACGCCTACCTGTACGTCCTCCTCGTGAACGAGGACTTTGCCCTGCTTATCGGATCCCTCGGCCTCTTCGGCATCCTCGCGGCCATCATGTACGCCACCCGGCGCGTGGACTGGTACAGGACAGGTTCCGCACCTCCGGAATCACCCCGGACTTCGTAGCCGTGAGAACGAGCCGAGAGACACGCCCGCTGAAGTTGCCTGCAATTGGCAGCTTCCGGCAAGTATTTCGATTGGAATACGCGTAGACAATTCAAACCGGCGCACAGATGCTGATTCTCCCCGAAAACTGAGAGAAGTTGCGCAGGTTCCAGGTAAGAAGCACCGACGCGCCGGCCTTGATCGCAGCAGCCACAACAAGCGCGTCGTACGTCTGACCGCCAGCGATTCCGAATTGCGGCGCTTCTCGTAGCGCTCGCCATGTGTCCGAGTCCGTCAGTTGAATGACGGGTGCACCACCCCAATTCATTTCAATCAGGGAAAGGGCGTCGGCGGCTCTCAGTCGATGAAGCGGAGGGAGCCGAGTGAGGACCGCATAGGTTTCCGCGAGCGTATGGGCTGCAAGGACCATGTCTTCATGATCGCGGCTGCGGCTCTCTATCTCGGCACGGGTGCGGGCATGGTGTTCGTGCCAGGTGCAGACCGCTGCGACGAGACAACTGGTGTCGCATAGATACCGGCTCAATCAGGAGCCCCCTTCGCGGTTCCGCGATCACGGACCACATCTATCGTGCGCTCGACCGTGGACGCCTTCAAGACTGGCTGCTGCTGACTTGGAACGGCGACAACTAGTGGGCCGCGTTGCTCAAGCGTAACTTCAAGCGGAACCGGCTCAATCTCCACACGTCCGGAAATGACCCGAAAGCCAACCCTCGTACCCGGCTTCAGCCGCGCCGCGTCTCGAATCGGCTTTGGAATCACGATGCGACCAGCTTTATCTATGGTTGATTTCATGGCATATATTCTACCATTAACTCTACCATGACATACCGTTCATGAATTCACGTCAGCTGTTCGGGAACAGGAAGACGATGAGTGCCGGAATGCCTGACCCCATACCGAGTCCGTTGCAGGTGTCCGGAATCGGACAGATTGTCCGATTCCGGACAGTTCGTTGGTATCATTTCGGGTTCTACCGGGGCCAATCGGACGGGACCTGGACTACGGCGGTTCCTGCGATCTTGTCGTGCCACGCCTGCCGCTCCGGATCCCAGAGGATCCAGAGCCAACCCAGTCCCACGACCAACGTCGAAAGGATGGTGGCAAGTCCACGCACCGCCGCCTCGGCGAAGCGGATCGGCGCTCCATCGGTGCGCACGACGCGCAAACGGCAGATGATGCCGCCGACAGTCGTTCCCCTCAAACTCCAGTGAGCGACGCGGTAGATCAACAACAGCAGAATCGTTTTCCCGCCATGAATCTCCAGCAGGTAGGTGACGAAGGCCACCATGGCGAGATCGATCAGGAGCGCTCCGACCCGGGTAAGGAATCTCGCACGGCGAAACGCCGAGAGGTCTACCGCCGGTGCGGGTTCGTCTGGAAGTGCCGTATTATCTGGAGGCCCCGCTGTTCCGACACCAGCCGTTTCAATGCCGGCCGGAGGCGGGGACGGTGGGGCTGGGGACGGAGCAGCCGGATGCTCTTTCCGCAACCCTGCAAAGGATTCGGTTGCCGCAGCGCCCAACGCCAACACGCCCAACACGGACCATGCCACGAAGCCGAGAACCGGAACCATGTAGACCAGAGTGATCAAGGCAAATCCGATAAGCAGCGACCGCGCCGCCTCGACCCGGTTCTCCGGAGACTCCTCGGCCAGAATTCGGGCTCCGATCCAGCGGGCAACGCCGACGCTACCGACGAGTCCGCCGACCAGAAGCAAAACCCAAAGGAATGGGATCAGCACCAGCCCGATGACGGTCACTGTCAGCATCAGCGAGACGGGCGCGATCAGCAGCACCACCAACATTCCCACCAGACCCACACTCAGCGGTTTGTCCTCCAGAGCCTGTGCGCAGGCGTGGACCGGACCCGGGAAAATAAAATTGATCAGCAGGTACAAGACTGCCAGAACCCCGACCACAACCCAGATCCAGAGAAGACTCGGCACGATCGGGCGGCCAATCAACAGTCCGTGGGTGAACCAGGGAATCAATTCTGCCAATATCCCGCCCGCTGGGATCGTCCCGACAGAGACCTGCTCCCCACCCGGTTCGAAGTTCGGGGGCACATCCACACCGCCGCCGAGAACCACCAAATCTCCTTCTACGGTGGCTCCTTCCTCCACCTTGACCGTTCCTCCCAAGACTACTGCGTCGCCTTGGACGCGGGCGCTGCCGGCGAGTGTCGCTCCGCCGGCAATGACCACCATTTCATCTCTGACCGTCCCTTCGATCCGCGCCATACCCGAGATCACGACGAGCTCTCCGACCTCCTGGTCGCTTCGAAGAACGTAGTTCCCTCCGATCTTGACGACTTCACCGTCATCACCGCCGATCTCGAGCACCCCTGGAATCGGCGGCGAGTCAGGGCCGCTGGAATCGTCGCCACAGCCAGCAGAAAAACCCACCAGCGCCACCACCAAAAGTCCCGAAACTCCCCAAGCGATCTTCATTGTCCAGCCTCCCTTTCCTGGAGCAAACGGGCCAGCGCCGCACAGAGCAACGCGCTCGCCATACCCAAAAATGCCATCACGAACATGAGATGTCCGGCAATCGGTTGCAGAATCACACGCTGCAGGACGCGCCCACTCTCCGCCAGCGTCACAACCGCATCGGTGACGGCCACTATGCTCGTCTCCACTCTTCCGGTTCCCAAGACATCGGAAACGCCAGCCCTCCAATTCAGCAAGTACCAAGCCAAACCGGCGAGTCCCAAAAGCAAGGTAACCGACACCATCTGGCACACCCAGGGCCATGCGATCCAGGGCTGGCCATACCAAGGACTCTGCTGCCGTCTCCGAATCTGAGCCATCACCCGCGGAGCGAGCGTTCGCGGCGCCCGCGGCGGCTGGAGTTCGGCCAGCCTTCGATGGGTCAGGGACTCCAAATCATCGTGCTTCATCATCCGTCTCCATCAAGCGGCGGAGAGCCTGGCGGCCCCGGTGAATATCGGTCTTGACCTTGGCCAGGGTAACGTCCAGGATTCCGGCGATTTCCTTATAGCTTCGATCCTCGAAATGAAACAGCACCAGAGGCACCCGCTGGTGAGGCGGCAACCCACGAATTCCCTGCTCCAACCGCGCCTGCTCGCCGGCACGTTCCAAGTCTTCGGCCTGCGATCCCGGCGCCACCATCCTCTCTTCGTAACTCCGTCCGGCCGCGGCTCCGGCGGTCGAACGCTGACTGAACAATCGCCAGCGAGCCCGATACCGGGAGAGATGGTTCAGGCACAGGTTCGTGGTCACGGTTCGCAGCCAACCTCCCGCAGCGGGGTTGCCGCCCAGCCGGTCGAAGTGTTCGAACGCCCTCAGAAACACCGTCTGGGACACGTCTTCGGCTTCGGTCTCGTTCCCCAGCAACCGCACGGCGATGCCGAAGACCCGATCCTGGTGCTCGTAGACGAACGTCTCAAACGCGCTGTTGTCGACCATTACTCTCCGGCGTCCGCGGAATCATCGTCATATAGGAAACCCCGAAGGCCGGCGAAAGTTGCATTCGTTCGTCGAAATACTTGATTCAAACTTCAGACTTGAGATGATCTCTTGCATCATGTGCTCAGCGATCCGGACGATAATCCGGGTGAGCTGCAAGACAACGGGAGGCGCCATGAACTGGACCGGATATCGGAGTTCCTATGGAATTTTTCTCGGACTCGCCACCGCGAGCCTGGCCCTCCAGGCCAGGGACCTGAAGTTCGAGGAACACCTCATCTCCAACGACTACACCTACGCCTATGCCGTGGCCGCGGCCGACCTGGACGGCGACGGCGACCTGGATCTTTCCAGCTCCGATTGCGGGACCAAGGGATCCCGCATCCACAACGCCTTCTATTGGTACGAGAACGACGGATCCGGCAAGTTCCGGCGCCATTACATCGCCAACGAGGACTGGCAAGGCCGTTACGAACGGCACCGGCTGGCGGACATCGACCAGGACGGGCATATCGATCTGGTGGGGATCGACAATTTTTACGGCGACGTCTTCTGGTTCGAGAACCCGGGCAACCCGGCGCAGACCGATTCATGGAAGAGACACTCCATCACCAGCGGCGGCCTCATGGGAGCCTACGACGTGGACGTGGCCGATCTGGACGGGGACGGCCGCCCGGACGTGGCCGCCTCCAGTTGGCGGCTCGGGAACAAGTTCACCTGGTATCGGAATCCCGGTCCGTGGCAGCACGAAGAATGGCCCGCCCACGTCGTGGACGAAGGCCGATTCGAGACCCGGATGATCCGCGCGGGCGACTTCAACGGAGATGGACTGATCGACCTGGTGGGTTCGGCCCGGGTGGCCGGCATGGTCCTCTGGTACGAGAACAGCGGTCATCCGGCCGCCGGTCCCTGGCGGCGGCACGTCATCAGCCTCCGCCACCTGCCCATGCATGGCACGCCTGTCGACCTCGACCGGGACGGCGACCTGGATCTGATCATGGCGGGCGGGCTGCTGGGGAGAGATGCTCCGGAGCGCCACTACCTGGTCTGGTACGAGAACACCGGCGAACCCGGCCGGGGTCACCGCTGGCGCATGCACAACATCCAGGAAGGTTTCTGGTCCGGCTTCGAGGGTGTCCCCCACGATCTGGACAAGGACGGCGATCTGGACGTGGTGGCCACCAGCTTCGGCCAGAAGGGGCAGATTGTCTGGTTCGAGAATTCCGGAGATCCCAAAGATCCCTGGAAGAAGCACCCGCTGAAGGAGCACTGGATCCTGGGCGCCACCGTTATCGTGGCCGACATGGACGGCAACGGGTGGTCCGACGTCGTCGCGGTGAACGAGAGGGGTCTGGAGCTGCGCTGGTGGCGGAACCTGGGTCCGTAGGAGGGGGGACTGTCAGTCCCCCATTCCTTACTGTCGCAACTGGATGCGATGGGTCGTAAGTGAATGTGTATAGCGGGATTCCGTCCCCCTATCCGCCCTGTTCGGCGACAGGATGTCGCCACCCCCTCGGCGGCTAGAAAGCCGCTGCTCCATCCGTTTCCGGTTCGTAGACGGGGTCGCCCCGATGAAGGCGGATGGCCACACGGAGGGTCTGGTTCATGGCCCTTTGCGTCGGAGCGTGAGCCGCCAGATAACGGGCCGCTCCGACCATCACCAGATTCCTTTCCTCCCGATCCTCGGTCTCACCGTATTGGCGAACGGCCGCCTCCAGCATCTGGAAGGTGTGGAAGTTGGCGTCTTCGCGCATCAGGCTCTCGGTCAGGGCCGAGATGAGCGAGCCTCCGGACCCGCCGCCCTCCAGGTAGGTCCAGACCATCTGTCCGGCCCGGTCCGTCTCCTGCTGGTGGTTCATGAGTGTCAGAAGGCGGGACCGAATCGAATTCTTCCCCGATTCCGCGCCAGCCGAGCCTTGGCTTGAAGGCAGTCTTGCGGGCGGGATGTTGAAGAAACGGTCCAGGTAGACCCGCATGGCTCCGTGAAACACGCCCCTTGTCAGGTCCGGCGACTGGTTGCGTTTAAGCAGTTGATGCAGGGCATTGGAATAGGTGAAGGTGTGAAGGACGGCGATCCAGTCGGCCAACTCGTTCTGGACGTGAAAGTGGACGATGCGCAGCGCCGCGGCATAGGCCACCGCCTGGGCCAACTCCACCGGCTGGGCGCCCCCACGCAACGCCCCCAGCAGTGCCTCGATCGGGGCGTGAGGATCGTCGCTGAAAAGGGTTTCGGTGAAGTCCGGCGGCTTGGTCCAGATCTTCCCCTGCCCCGATTCCAGAGCCTCGGGAATCTGAGCCACGGCCTGGCGCAGCACCGGCACCAGATCGATGGGGTGCCGCCACGGGTTCCTCTCCTCGCTTCGAACCGCCAGGCACAGAGGCTGGATCAGGGCGGGCAGCAACCGGCCGGCATGTTCCCAGCCGATGCGGTCCAGCAGTTCGAAAGCCTTGTTCACGAAGTCGACGACGTGACCCCCATCCAGGTAGACGTGGTCCGTAGCCGCGGCCCCGACCAGGTCGGTCAGTTGCGCGCTCGTCATCCCCTTGTGGACGGCGGTCAGAAGGCAACGCTCGGCGCCCTCGGTGCTGCGGACCTCCACGAAGTAGCGGAACCAGCGTTTGAGATGCTCTGCCGGGATTTCCTGATTTCGAAGGGGCGGGATCTCGAATTTGGGGGTGCGGCCGGCGCAGTCCCGGGCGATGTGGACCAGGCCATGGTACAGGGGCGGGATCCGCTCCGTCCCCTCCAGGAGGTCGCAGACGTTGGCCATGGCGCTGAGGATGGTGAGGCCGGAACTCCAGTCCCGGCGATGCCGGACGCCGTAGAGCGCGCCCTGCCGTGCGACCTTATGGTGGGAGACGCCGCTGTGGTGCAGTCCCACCACCGACTTGCCCATGATCAAGCTGAGGTTCTGCTCCATTCCCTCCTGGAGCCGCTGGCTCCAGCGCTGGACCGGATCGACCGGCGGCGGCGTGACGTCCAGGTAGACCTCGCCGCCCCGGACCTCCACACGGAAGGAATCCACGTCGTCCGCGAACAGGTTGAAGGTGCATCCGCTCACCAGGTCGAAGCGCGCATGGTGCCAGTAGCAGGTGAGGATGCCGTCCTCCACGGTGCCGCGGTGCAGTGGAAAACCCATGTGCGGACAGCGGTTGTCGACGGCGCGCAGCTCTCCGTCGTGGTCGAAGATCACGATGGGGACCGGACCCTTGGACACCACCAGGGGACTCCTGGACCGAACTTCCTCCAGCGATCCGACATGAATCATTGTTCTCTCTCCTCGTTCACGTACGATTCCGCTACACTTCCCTTCGGCAAGACGGGAGGCGATTCACCCATGAAACAGAAACCTGCGGCGTTTTCCGATTTCCTACGCTCCATCCTGCCGGTGCTGTTGTTGTGCGCGGCCTGCGCCGGTCCCGCAACCAAAGCCCCGGAGACGGACCCGGTCACGAAAATCCTCCGGCAGAACATGGTCGTCGACCCTGCCGTCACCACGCGGTTTTTCCGCTTTCCCAAGGAGCCGGAAACCCCGTTCGATCCGGCGGCCCTGCTGGCGGAAGGGATCGACGTCGCCGTCTTGGGCATCGGGACGGTCACCGAGGCGCTCATCGTGGGAGACTTCACCCCCTACATCTACACGTCCCCCGAACCGGGGCATGTCCTGGCTCGAAGTGTCTTCACTGGCGCCGACGCCGTCAAGCGTTTCCTCTGGGAAGTGGACGCCGTTCACGAGACGGCCGCCGCCCACCCCAACGTGGGCCTGGCTCTTACCGCGGATGACCTGGAACGTTTCCGCGCGGAAGGCAAGCTCTCCCTCATGCTGGGCGTGGACAGCGGAATCGTGGTGGAGGACCTGGCCACCCTGCGCGTCTACCACAAGCTGGGACTCCGGCGCCTGGAACTGGCTCACGCCTTCCCCGCCTCCTGGGCCGATGCCTGCTCCGGAATCCTGGACGACGACGACCTGGGACTGAACGACTTCGGGCTGGAGGTGGTGCGGGAGTGCAATCGCCTGGGGATCCTGGTGGACCTCTCCCATTCCTCGGACCAGACCATGAAAGAGGCCATCGAGGCGTCCGAGAAACCGGTCATCGCGTCCCATTCGGGAGCCCGGGCCCTGGTCGATGCGGTCCGAAACCTCACCGACGATCTGATCAAGGCGTTGGCCCGAAAAGGCGGATTGATCGCCGTCGGAGCCTACTACGACCCCCAACACCTGGAAGCGATCCGGACGGTGGGAACCTGGACCGCTCAGGCCCGGATCGGAAACTACCTGGCCCAACAATATCCGGATCCCTACCGCCTGGCCGCTGCCATCCGCGACCCCGCCGAGAAGCAGAAGGCTCTCAAGGTCCTGGGCCTGCCTCCTCTGACTCCCCTGCTGACCGTCCAACCCTACTCGGGACTCATCACTCACGGCTCCAACGTGGAAGGCACCCTGGACCACATCGATCACATCGTCAAGCTGGTCGGGATCGACCACGTGGGCATCGGGACCGACATCGACATGAACCGGGAAGACTACACCTGGCTCTACCGGCAGTTCGCGGGCGGCCTCCTGGAGCGAGGTTATTCGGTGGAGGAGATCGCCAAGATCCTGGGCGGGAACTTCCTGCGCGTGCTCCGGGCCAACGAGGGGTAATCAGCGCCGCATTCTTCTCATCAATCAAGGAGACGACTTTCCCATGCACCTGAACAGAATCCGGGTTTCCGTCCCTTTTCGAACCGCGTTTTCCATCGTTCTGCTGTGCGCAGCCTGCGCCGGACCCCCTCCCGAGGCGCCGGATGCGGACCCGGTCGCCGAGATTCTCCAGCGGCACATGGTGATCGATCCGGCGGTCACCACGCGGTTTTTTCGCTTTCCCGAGGAACCGGAGACCTCCTTCGATCCGTCGGCATTGCTGGCGGAAGGGATCGACGTGGCCGTTTTGGGCGTCGGCACCGTCACCGAGGCGCTCCTGATAGGAGACCTGAGTGACTATTGGTACACCTCTCCCCCGCCGGGGTACGTCATCGCTCACAGCGTCTTCACCGGCGCCGATGCCGTCAAACGTTTCCTCTGGGAAATCGATGCCGTCCACGAAACCGCCACTGCCCATCCCGAGGTGGAGGTGGCTCTCACCGCGGATGATCTGGAACGTCACCGTGCCGAAGGCAAGCTCTCCCTCATGCTGGGCGTGGACAGCGGCATCGTGGTCGAGGACCTGGCCACGCTTCGCGTCTACCACAAGCTGGGCCTCAGGCGCCTGGAACTGGCTCACGCCTTCCCCGCCTCCTGGGCCGATGCCTGCTCCGGAATCCTGGACGACGACGACCTGGGACTGAACGACTTCGGTCTGGAGGTGGTGCGGGAGTGCAACCGCCTGGGAATCCTGGTGGATCTGTCCCATTCCTCGGACCAGACCATGGACGAGGCCATCGAGGCCTCCGGGAAACCGGTCATCGCGTCCCATTCAGGGGCCCGTGGCGTCGTCGACGCGGTTCGCAACCTCACCGACGACCAGATCAAGGCACTGGCCCAAAAGGGCGGATTGATCGCCGTCGGCGCCATGTACGACCCCAAACACCTGGAACCGATCCGCAAGACGGGTGCGTGGATCACGATGGCCAAGGTCAACAACTATCTGTTGGAACGCTATCCGGACCCCTTCCGGCTGGCTGCGGCCATCCGCAACCCGGCGGAGAAGCAGGCAGCTCGCCAGGCCTTGGATCTGGAACCTCTGTCTTCCCTCCACAGAGTCCGGCCCCGGTCGGGAGTCATCACCCAAGGGGCGACCGTGGAAGGCACCCTGGACCACATCGACTACATCGTGAAACTGGTGGGCATCGACCACGTGAGCATCGGAACCGACACGGACATCGGGCGGGAAGACTACACGTGGCTCTACCAGCAGTTCGTCGGCGGGCTGCTGGAACGGGGATACCCGGAGGAGGATATCGTCAAGATCCTGAGCGGGAATTTTCTGCGCGTGCTCCGGGCCAACGAGGAGTAGGCTAATGGCACCGCACCTTCCACAAATCGGCTCTCATGTTTGCTGTCGGAGGTCGTTGCCTCAGGCACCATCGGCACCGGGAACGCAAAGGTCCCCCACGCGATCAACTACACGCTGGGCATGCTCGTAATACTCACGGATGCGGCTATAGGTCAGTCCGACGGAACCTCCGTGAGCGATGACATTGCGCAGGCTCACGATACTGTCGACCGCCACCTTACGTTCTTCGACCAGGAATTCCTCCAGTTCCTGCTGCCAATTCGGGTCGAAACTGCCCAAGAGCTGTTGGACGCGCGAGGCCTTCGCGTTCGTGAATCTCTTCGTTCGCAGCTCGACAAATCGTTGCAGTGTCGGCCCGCCCTTTTGCCGCGCATGTTCCAGTACAAACGCAACCACAGCCTTCTCGATATAGCCCGAAACCAAAACACAAAGGTATCTGGCGAAGTCCGCCTGCAACTTGAGGTCTGGCCCGACGACGTTCGCTCGGTTGAAGGTCGCGTCAAGCCGCTGCTTCATCATGGAAACCTCAGCACGGCCTGTCATCTGACATCCACAAAGATATCCTTCGCGAGCTTCATTCGAGTCCGGACATTGGCCTCTTGCGAAGTCCCCTTGTCAGTCGCTGCGAGGTACTCGTGACTACTGAGCAACGACCGGTACCGGCGCAGGAATTGCTCGGCATCCCCTATCTCTCCAGACCTGAGACGTTTGGCAACTCCCGTCATCAAGGAGTCCACGACAGCGGCGTTCACAGCTCTCTTGGGTCGGAATGCTCGCCGCCCCAGAATGCGGTTCAATACCGAAGTGGTCTTACAGAAAACCTGTCGCAGTTCTGCCTCTGACTGCCTGGCAAGGTTCCGGTTCTCAGCCATGTACCGATTCAGGAAATCCTTCATCGGGCTGCGATACTGATCGAAGCGATAGTAGAAGGCAAAGAATCGGAGGATCATCTCCATGTCCTTCAGACGCCGGGATTTTTTGCCGTACAGTTCTCGCCATGCCCGCTCTTCGTTGAGGCTCTTCAGAACCCGCACCAGTTGGCCATGATAGAGCGCCACACGGATCTCCTGGGGCTGGAGATTGACGCCTCCGGCATTCAGGCGCTCGAAAATAATGTAAATGGTCCTGACTCGGCTCGTCCTGCCTGACGACGGTGGCGTGAATGATACTGTCGTCGAGTCTTCGACGGTCCTCCATATCCAGATCCGTGAAACGCATTCCCACGAAACGCCTTTGTACGTTTTCGAGGCGGTATTCCCGACCGTTGATCAGTCCTTTGTAATACCGGTGGAGGGTGTGGAGCCGTTGGTGTCCATCGAGCACCAGTAAGCGACCCGACGCTTCCCTGACCAGAAAAATACCGGGAACAGGCAGACCAAGGAGGAGGGACTCAATGAACTTGTCCGCCTTCGGCTTCGGCCATACGTATTCGCGTTGAAATCCGACGATCCTGCTGTCTTCTTCGGAAACCCAGTCAAATGTCGGTACAATGATGTCGCCGCGATCAAGTTGTTTTACGAGGGAATCCACAGGGCAGTCCGCACCATAGAACGTGATGCTATGGGTATACGGAATGACCTCATCTGCTTCGTCGAGGACATCTACGTCCTCTTCGACCCGGTTGTCGACAAACGCTGATTCAGGCATTTCCTGATGTCGAATTTCTCCCATGGTCCTCTTCCATGCAGTTGGCGGTCACCACTTACCCTAACGTGCCGAAGGCAAAATCCGTCACGGAAGTTGCCGCGTGCGGTCAGGCTACTGCGCCGGCCAGCGGCGATTCAACTGGCACTCCGCTGCGTTGCGGCTTCTTGAGGGGAACCTGGCGATGACGCCGTTTCTGGCCATGGGCGGTCCGCCGGGCCGATTCGAGGGGCTCCACGGCGTCGACTACGCGGCCATCCTCCTCTACCTGGCCGCAGTCGTCCTACTCGGCTACACCTTCAGCCGGCGCCAGAGCGACACCGAGGAGTACTTCCTGGCGGGGCGGAACATGCCCTGGTTCGCCGTGGGGCTGAGCCTGCTGGCCTCCATCCTCTCCACCATCACCTATCTCTCCCACCCCGGCGAGATCATCAAGCACGGGCTGGGCGCCAACTCCCAGTTGCTCTCCTATCCCATCGTCTTCCTTCTGGTGGGGTACCTGGTGGTTCCCTTCCTGATGCGGCTGAAAATCACCTCGGCCTACGAGTGCCTGGAGCGGCAATTCGACCTCTCCACACGCCTCTTCGGGGCCACCATCTTCGTCCTGATCCGGCTGGCGTGGATGGGGACCATCGTCTTCACGGCAGCCGGCGCCCTGGCCACCATCAGCGGCCTCCCCTTCGCCACGGTGGTCCTGGGGGTAGCGGCCGTGGGCACCGTCTATACGACCCTGGGCGGGATCCGGGCCGTGATCTGGACCGACGTGGTCCAGTTCTTCATCCTCCTGGCCGGCGCCCTCTTCACCATCGCGTATGTCGCCCTTGACGCCGGGACCGGACCGCTCACCTGGTACGGCCAGATGGCGGCGGCGGACATGGAGCCCCAGCCTCTCTTCAGCCTCGACCCGACGGTCCGGTTGACCTGGTTCGGCATGATCCTATGGACCCTCTTCTGGTGGATCTGCACCGCGGCCGGAGACCAGGTGGCCGTCCAGCGCTATCTCAGCACCGGCTCGGAAGCGTCGGCACGGCGCTCGTTCGCCTGCAACCTGACGGCGAGCGTCGTCATCACTCTCCTTCTGAGCCTGTGCGGAATGGCGCTCTATTCCTACTACCAGACCCATCTCCCCGCAGACACGGACAGCGTCTTCCCGCACTTCATCGGTCACGTCCTCCCCCGGGGCCTGGCCGGGCTGGTGGTGGCGGCTCTCTTCTCCGCCGCCATGTCGAGCCTGGATTCGGGGATCAACTCCATCTCCTCAGTGATCATCACCGACTACTACCGGCGTCTCCGGACCGTGGCCGTCACCCCCCGCGGCGAGTTGAAGCTGGCCCGGGCCGTGACCGTCGCCGCGGGAGTCGCAGCCATCATGATCTGTTTCCTGTTGGATTCCATCCCCGACGATCAGCGTGGAAACCTCTTCGACCTGACGGGCCGAATCAGCAGCTTCCTGGTGGGCACCCTGGGGGCGATGATGTTTCTGGCCATCCTGAAGGTCCCGGCCAGCGGCCGAGCGGTCATCGTGTCCGCGCTTGCGGGGATGTCGGCGGGCCTGGTCTGGGCCCAGGGCCACTGGCTCTTCGGGCTCCCGCGGTTGGCCTGGATGTGGGTGATCCCGGTCTCCTCGCTGATCACGTTCGGATCGGCGCTGGTCCTGTCCCGAATTTGTCCCGCCCGGACTCGGGAGCGATCAAACCAGGAGTTCGTGGAATGAAACGCAGGTGGACGCCGATCCTCATGAGGCCCCCGGTTCTGGCGCTTCTCTTCCCCACGTTCTGCTGGAGCCTCCACTCGGAGGTCCTGGATGTCGGTTTGCGGCTGGAGTTGTTCGTGGAACCTTCCCTGGTGGAAGAGCTTCGGGGCGAGGCCCGGCTCCAACTGCAGCGTCCGATTCGCAGGGAGGCGGTCCTGGTGACCGACCGGCCCTGGGAGGGGAACGCCTGCTTCACCTTCACCATCTTCCAGGACGGAAACCGCTACCGGATGTACTACCGGGGCTGGCACTTCGAGACCGGGAAGAGGCTCGAATTTCCACGCCGGCAGGTGACCTGCTATGCCGAGAGCCTGGACGGGATCCACTGGTACCGGCCCCAACTGGGCCTGGTGGAGTTCGAGGGATCCAAGCGGAACAACATCCTCATGGATCGGCTTGCAGACGGCGACATCATCCGCAACTTCGTCCCCTTCAAGGACCCCAATCCGGCCGCCTCGCCCGACGCACGCTACAAGGCCCTCTCCTGGAGCCGGCTCCGGGGGCTCTACGCGTGGAAGTCGGCCGACGCCATCCATTGGGAGCTGATGGCGGACCGCCTGGTCATCACCCAGGGCTACTTCGACTCCCAGAACCTGGCGTTCTGGGATTCGTTCCGGAACGAGTACCGCGAATACCACCGCGACTTCCGGCCGACCGCGGAGAATCAGCCGAGGACCAAGGGCATCCGGGACGTCATGACCGGAACCTCCCAGGACTTTCTGAATTGGACCGACCCGGTCTGGCTCTGCTATCGGGGCTCCGCCGACGTGCAGCTCTACACCAACCAGATCATCCCGTACTACCGGGCCCCCCACATCCTGTTGGGGTTTCCCAACCGCTACATCGAACGGGGATGGTCCGACTCCATGAGAGCCCTCCCGGGTTTCGAGCACCGCCGGCTGCGGGCTGGTGTCAGTCTCCGATACGGCACCGCATTGACCGAGGGCCTCCTGATGGCAAGCCGCGACCGGGTCCGATTCCACCGCTGGCCGGAGGCCTTCATCCGGCCCGGCCTGAGACCGGTGGACAACTGGACCTACGGGGACAACGTCCAGAACTGGGGCCTGGTGGAAACCCCAGCCACATCCGGGGGGCTCCCAACGAGATCTCCATGTACGCCACCGAGGGCTATTGGAGAGGCAAGAGTCTCAACCTGCGGCGTTTCACCCTTCGGCTCGACGGTTTCGTGGCCGTTTCCGCGCCCATGTCAGGCGGAGAGATGGTCACTCGCCCCATTCGCTTCCAGGGAGACCGCCTGTTGCTGAACTTCTCCACATCGGCGGCAGGAAGCCTGAGGGTCGAGATCCAGGACGCCGCGGGAAGACCCCTGGAGGGCTACGGCCTGGAGGATTGCCCTCCCACGTTCGGCGACAAGCTGGAGCGGGAGGTCCGCTGGAAGCAGGGTCCGGACGTCGGCGGCCTGGCGGGTCAAACCGTGCGTCTTCGCTTCGTTCTGAAGGACGCGGACCTCTTCGCCTTTCGTTTCACCGCCCGGTGAGGAATTCGCGTCAATCCCCCGTCTGAGCCGGCTCTTCGGGAAAGCGAAGATGCCAGGAACACCGGCCACAGCAGGTCTTGCCCAGACGATCGAAGATTCCGCCGTGGTGGTGCAGTTCCGGATGCCGGTCGTTGGCCCGGCAGAGAGGCCATCTCCGGCCGTCCGCCTCGTGGTAGCCGGCAAACGATGGACAGTCCTCCCGGACCACGCCGTCACCGTCCTGTGGAAGATCGATGCGCTCGGGCAGTTCCGCCGGTCCCCGGCGCCAGGCCCGCAGCATGCCGGCTCCCTTGGCCAGGGCATCGACGGCCAGATCGCCATTCGCGGCATCCGCCGGCCGCAACACGAAGCAATCGGGATCGTCGGCCATGATGGTGGCCATGAACCGGCGGAAGACGCGGGCCCGGATCAACCCTGACTCGCTGCGTCCGACCTTGCCGGTGGTCATGATCCCCGAGGCCCGGACCACGTCCTGCATGATCCCGGGAAAATCGTACTGGATCCGCTTTCCCGTGGCGCAGTAGGAAAGATGGCGGGCCTCCGGATGGTAGTAGCCCAGGTAGCCCACCTCCAGGAGGTCCTCGTAATAGTGCCAGAGCGTGATGGTGTCGACTCCGACTCCCAGGATGACGATGCAACCGTCCCACTCCACCACCTTCTCAAAGGGGTTCCCCGGGCCGCACGGCGTCGGGCACTCCCGCTGTCCCCGCAGGGCATCCCTCCGCCGAGCCCCGTTGGCGATCCAGGAGTGGGTGGGATGGCAGCCTCGCAGACGGCCGGGGCGTTGGAGCGCGGCGTTGGGGATCGCCCCCTCCCGGCTGGCCCACCGGCTGGGGCAGAAGTCCTGCGGGCAGACCCCGCGGCAGTCCGGGAGGGCCATATGCTCGGTCCAGGCGCCTCCCGTGAAGGCCGGTGTCAGCAACGTCCCCTCCGGTCCCATGGCGTCCAGGAAGGCCTCCACCACCGTGGCCGCGCCACCCTCGACCCATCCCAGGCGGCTCAGGGAACTGTGCAGCATGACGCAGTCCCCGTTTCGCACCCCGAGCCGAGTGAGATCCCGCGTCAGGCGGCTCCTGGTGATGGTTTGAGGCGTGGACGCGGCGTCGGGAGAGGTCTCTGGCATCCTAGTTCGCTTGTCCGATCGACGAGTTGACCCGGCCCAGATGTTCCTGGTAGCGGGCGTGGGCCTCCGGGTCCCGCCGCGCCCGGGAAGAATGGTAGGCGAAGCCGAGGTTGCGCCGGTGATGGGCAGTGCGATTCGGTCCGGTTCGATGGATCACGTTGACGTGGTGCAGCGAAAGATCCCCGGGCTTCAGGTCGAGCGCCACCTCCGGGTAACGGCTGAGGTCCGGCTTCTCCAGAAGGCCCAGGCTCGCCCCGGTGACGCCTGAAGGCTGGTGCGGCAGGATCGGAGCGCGGTGCGAGCCCTTCAGGCAGACGATGGTCCCGTTGTCGTCATTGGCTGCATCCAGGGCCAGGGTGACGGCTACGGCCTCCGCCGGATTCCAGAACTGGTAGGCGTTGTCCTGATGATAGGGGAACTCGTAGGCGGCGAAGGGGGCCTTGTCGATGAGCATCACGCCATCCGCCTCGGCCGCCGCGCCGGGATAGAGCGCTTCGACCAGCGCCATCAGACGAGGATCCCGCATCAACCCCGCAAAATAACCGGAGCGCTGGTTGATCCTGAAAACGCACCGCACCGCGCCACCGCCGCCATCCTCGTAGTAGGCTTCGCCCGGTTCCAGATCGGAAAGGGACTGCTGCAGGTACCGGCCGAGTTGCCGATCCACCTCTGCCAGCTCCTCCGGCGAGAAGAATCCGGGAACGACCCCGAATCCGTTCTCGTGGTATTCACGCGCGATCGCGTCGTAGTCCATAGCGTACCCATTTTCTACATAGATTCGGTGATCCTGGGCCTCAACTGGGCACGGCCCAGTGGCCCGGCCGGTAACGGCGGCCCAGCAGGGTATTGGCCTCCTCGTCTCCCACGATCTGCTCCCGGTCCGCGTCGAACCGGACGCTTCGATTCGTCCGGGCCACGATGTTCCCCAGATGGGGGAGAGTGGAGGAGAGGTGGCCCACCTCGATGTCCGCTACCGGGCGTCCCCCGGATCGAATGGCGTCTACGAAGTCCTTCTGGTGGACTCCCCTGGTGAGCTCGTACCGCCCCTCCTGGCGGATCAACTCGTTCTTCTTGCCGTAGATCCGGATTCCCTGCCCTCCCAGCGTCATCATCCCCTCGGTTCCGTAGAAGTAGAGATTGTTTCCCTGAGCGTCGTTTCGATAGGGCGACCAGATGCGCTGCTCGTAGACCAGCAATCGTTGCCCCGAGTCGCCGGTGCCTCCGGGATAGACGAACGTCACCGTGTAGGTGTCGGGAAACTCCTGATCGTCGTCGAAGAAGAGCTTGGACCCGTAGCCGGTCACCAGGCTGGGATGGGTCTTTACCCCCAGTCCCCAGCGGGCGAGGTCGATGCCGTGGACCCCGTCGTTGCCGATGTCCCCGGTGCCGAAGTTGTAGAACCAATGCCAATGGTAGTGGACGTAGTTGGACTGGTAGTCCGCCCATTCGGCGGGGCCGACCCAAAGGTCGTATTCCAGGTTGGCCGGTGGCGCGGACGGCTCGACGTGCCCGATATTGCGCCGTTTCTGGCTGTTTACGTGCTTGGCCACCAGAACGTCGCCGATCACCCCTTCCCGGAGCATGCCGATGGCCCGGATCACGCCGTCGCTCGACCGGCTCTGGGTGCCATGCTGCATGACCCGCCCGTGCCGGCGCGCGGCATCGATCATCTGCCGTCCTTCCCGGACGTTGTGGGAGCAGGGCTTTTCGACGTAGACGTGCTTGCCCGCCTGGCAGGCCAGAATGGCGGCCGGAGCATGCCAGTGATCGCAAGTAGCGATCACCACCGCGTCCACCTCCGGGTCGTCGAGGATGTACCGGAGATCCGCGACGCCGCGCTCCGCGCCGGTCTGCTCGATGGCTTGGGCGACGCGCTCGGAGTCCGGATCGCAGACGTAGGTCACCCGGCATCCTTCCAGAGCGGCGAAATTCTCGCCCAGGCGGCGTCCCCGGCCTCCGCAGCCGATGACTCCGACGTTGAGACGGTCGTTGGCCCCGAGAACGCTGCCCACCGCGGGAGTCAATCCCACGGCCGCCGCCGTCAGGCCCAGGCTCGATTCCTTCAAGAACGCTCGACGATTCGTAGGGGACATCTGCTCACCTCCTCGGCTGTGCGGACCGGAAAAAAGGACTGTACCGTCGCCTCGTATGAATGCTAGATCCGAAACTGAGAGAATTCCAGTGCTCCGGTCCCGATGAGGGGACCGTTCAATGGGAGGCGTCCATGCGAGTCCGTGTCGATCCCGATCGAGTCAGACAGGTCTTCCACGAATTGAGCGGCTCGTCCGCGTTCCAGGAGAGCCGGGCCCTCGCCGAGGCCGGCGGGCTTCCGGTCGAGATGCTTCAGGCCATGTCGTTGCGGCCCGAGATCCTGAAGGCGTTCGGAGCCACCGGCGAAGGGGTCTACCCCGGCGGGATTCTGGAGCGGGAGCTCAAGGAGAAGGTGATTCTGAATGCCTCGCTCCACAACGAATGCCAGTTCTGCATCAACTCCCACCGGGCCATCATGCGGATGATCGGCATCCCGGACGCGCAGATCGAGAACCTGGACGCGCCGGAGCATCTGAGCCGCAGGGAGGCGTTGGCGCTGGACTATACGACGCGAGCGATCCGGGATGCCAACGGTATCGGGGAAGACTTCTTCGATCGGCTCCGGCAGGAATTCTCGGACGAGGAGATCGTGGAGCTCACGTTCCTGATTGGTCTGATCAATCTGTTGAACCTGTTCAACAACGCCCTGAAGGTCACGTACCGCGACGACTACGGGGGATAAGGTGCCAAGCCGGCCTCGGAGGCACTTCTCGTTCAAGGCGCCAGGCCTTCGACCACAAAGGGCAAAATCCCTTTCTTCGATTTGTACGCGTTTGAAAGCACTTCCCGGAGCGTCTCATTGGAAGCAAGCAGTGCCCACACTGCCCCTTGAGCACGGGTGAGTTTCATCTCCTTGTCCGTGGACAGTTGAAGACCTCTGACTCGGCCCAGGATCGATGTGAACTCGTCCATCATGCCGTACTGACGGGATCCAAACTCGTTGAAGATGGCTTCGTAGCAGAACGCTTCCAGCATCAAATCGCGTTCGCCCTCGAAGTCCTTCAGACCGTGAAGTCCGGCACAAACCGATGCTTTGATCCTCCCGTCTTCCATGATCGTGGTCGGAAAAAAGAAACGCACTGCGATCCCGGTCAAACGCTCGGCAGTGACCGTTTCTCTGGCTGCATCCGCATGGCCAACCAGTTCCAACCCATGGTTTCCAAGGTACCTGCCGACGAGAGCGAGAAGAGAAGTATTAAAGGTCTCATCCTCTACCAACGAGCGGTGGTGAAACTCCGCGAGCGTAGCCGGCTCGTCCCTCAATTCGTCGAGCTTTTCGTGGTCAACCTTTGGTCTGTTCTGTTGTAGGTAGTGAATTAACCAATAATTTTCTTCGACAAAATCATGAAGGAAGTGACCCCGGGGCAATTTGCTGGTTTCACTATTCATATACGGGCCGAATTCCGGGTGATCCCCGACCTTGATCCGGAAAATTTCTCTATATTCCTGTTGCACTTCTTCGACGGTGTACTCCGCCCCGAGCAGGCCCAAGAACGCCGAAAACAAAATCAAACTGTTCATGCTCTTGCCTCCGCCTTACGATCCGATTGTCAATTCAAGGCATGCCAGGAAGTCGGATCAATGCTCCATCGTGGCGCTGGGTACAAAGACATGGTCGATTCCCGACTGCTTCAGACGCTCGACCGTGTCCACGAGAAGGGTCCTGGGAACGTCAGGACCTGGCCAGAGCAACACCACATTTCCAAAATCCTTGGCCCGCTGGACAATGAGTTCCACGTCCAATTCCCGCTGTCCGTCCCAGAGGGTTCCGGAAGCGTCGATCCAGAGCCAGAGCTGCGGCTCTCGAGCGCCTGGCCTGAGGACAAAATTGATAGCGACGGTTGTGCTTACCGGGACGGCTTCCCCATCGACCTTGATCGGCTCCCAGTGCCAACTCTTCAATGCTTCCAAAGCCGCATTCCGCAACGCGGGGTGACCTCGAACCACTTCTGCCTCCTGCATTGCACCGCTCCTGCCGATGAGGACCCGCAATACGACAACTCCTTCGACACCGGCCTCTTTGGCGGCCAGCGGATATTCGGGTTCGTCCCGATGAAGCAATCTGTTGGCCATGACATGGCCTAACAAAAGAATCTGGTCGACCACTTTTTCCTCAGATTCCGCTTGCGCGAGACGGCCCACGGATGGACGTGCCAGCGGCAATGCCAAGACGCTCCACCATCCAGCCACGGCAAGCAACCCGAAACACATGGCCAGAGAAACGATGGTTTTCGTCTTGGACAATTTCACCTCCCGGAGCTGGAGCAGCAACCGTACGCGATGGCTGAACTGAGATTCCTTGAGAAAAAGTGGAGCCGGCAACGAGGACGCGCTATTTCCCCGCTTAACAATCTCCACCAACGATTGAAGATAGGTCTTTCTGGCCCCCAGGAGCCTCACAGCCTGTTCGTCCACCACCTGCTCCCGGGTCAACTGAATCCGGGCCATCAACCAGTGAAAGGCTGGATGAAACCAGAAAAGGGACCGCACCAATTCGTCCACCGTATTCCAAAGCCAGTCCCTTCTCTTCACATGCAACAGCTCATGGCAGACCACGGCTCTCTGCATCCCCTGCTCCAATTGGCCGAACGATTCGGGGAGGATGATCACCGGCCGCAACCAGCCGAACGTGACGGGCCCGGCAACTTCGCCCGACATGCGGTATTCCGCGGAGACTCCCAGCTCTTCCGCAAGAGCGTGTAGATGCGGCGGTAGAGATTGGCGCGTGGTTCTACGCTGTAGGCGGTGGAGCCGGTAGAACCCGACTCCGAGCCAGATGAGACGCAGCAGCATGCCGGTGACCAGTAGGCCAGCCAGCCACGCGTACGGATTGGCAGAGGTGCTGCCCTGGACCGCCGGCGACGGATTGGCGGTAGCAACCAGTTCCTCGACCAATGGAACGGAAATTGGTTCCGGCACGGGTATTGGCGCCAGCGGCTGGAGCGCCAATAGCAGGCAGGCGACCATGAGTAGCCGCCAGTAGAGATGCAGGATGCCAGGTGCCCGCAAACGAAAGACCCAGGGAAGAATTCCCCCGACCAGAATCAGAATTCCAGTCTGAAGGCTGAAGAACCAGAGGTTGGACACCCACAGTTCAAGGCTCATTCTTCTCTCTCGATCATTTTCTCCAGTTCCTGAAGCTTTCTCCGGAACTCTCTCACGTCGATTTCTGCCATCTCGCTTCTGGCGCGCTCTAGTTTCTTCTGCGCCATTTCAAATCGGTGCCGGAGCTCCTTCATGTCGATCCCCGCCAACTTGCTTCTGGCACGCTCCAATTCTTTCCGAGCGCTCCCAAGCTGGCTCCGGAACTCCGTCATGTCGATTGCTCTCATTTCATTTGTGGCACGGTCCACTTCCTTCAACGCACTGTCAAGCCTGTGCCGGATCTGGCTCCGGGTCTCATTATTGAGATTGACCGATTGCGGAACGGACGCATCGCGCAGGAAGCGGACGACTACGGTGGCTTTTACGGGAACGGGTATGCCGTTCAAGAGAAAGGGTTTATAGCGCCATTGGCTGACGGCGTTCGCAGCCGCGGAGTTCAAGCCGGGATCTCCCTCGTCTCCTTTCAGGACCTCCACCTGCTGAACCTCTCCATTCTTGCCGATCACGATGGACAGTATGACCTGACCCGATGGACGGGCTTCTTTGAGCTCTGTCGAAAACTCAGGATCAACCCGGTGGATCAGGTGGCTCTCCATGACCCGTCCTCCCACTCGAACCGGCTCCTCGACGGCTGATTCTGGTTTGGGCATCCGAAGCAGGATGGTCGTTCTCACGGTTATAGGTTTCCCCTGGTAGACATACGGTTCATAACGCCACTGCTTTACGGCCTTCACAGCGGCAGAATCCAGGCGGGGATCGCCCTTGTCACCCCGAACGACAGTCACCTGCTGAACTTTGCCATTCTTGCCAACCACGACGGACAAGATGATCAGGCCCAGTGGGCCGTCGCCTTCCAGGCCCGATGGGATCTCGGGATCGACCCGGTGGATCAGCTTGTCCGCCATGATATTGGTGCCCACATGAATAGGCTCATCGAAAGCTGGTTCCGGGTGCGGCGATGCGTGGGAACCGGTGGTTCCCACTGGTTCAGCGCGCGGCAAGAGAAGAAACACGGTGGTTCTCACCGGAACGGGCTTCCCGTCCAGGAGAAACGGCTCATAGCGCCACTGTTTCACCGCATCCGCTACGGCGGAATTCGAGGGGGGATGGGCTTCATCGCCTTGCAAGACTTCAACCCGCTGAACTTCTCCGTTTTTGTCGATGACGATGGACAATATGAACTGAATCAACGGGCGGGAACTCCCCGGTTGCCCAGGGATCTCCGGATCAACCTGGTGGACCAGCTTGTTCGCCATGACCCGGCTACCGACTCGAACCGGCTGCCCGGCAGCTGGTTCCTCTTGCGGCATCCGAGCCGGCGGAGTGGCCGTCAAAGGCAGTGCAGCCAGGCTCCACCATCCGGTTGCCAAGAGCAGCGCGACGCAGAAGCTCCAAAAAACGGTCGATTTATTCTTGGACATACGTACCTCCCGCAATTGGATCAAGTGCCGCACCCGGCGGCTGAACTGGCATTCCCGGAGAAAAAGGGGAGCGGGGACGGATGCGGCGGAATTCTTCCACCTTGCGATCTCCACCAATGAATGGAGGTAGGTCTTCCTCGAGCCCAGCAGCCCGACCGCCTGTTCATCCACGACTTGCTCCCGGGTCAACTGAATTCGGCCGATCAGCCAGTAGAAACCCGGATGGAACCAGAACACGGTCCGCACCAACTCCTCGAATGTATTCCAGACCCAGTCCCTCCTCTTCACGTGCAGCAACTCATGGCAAGCGACGGCCTTCTGCATTGCCGGGTCCAGTTCGGCAAACGAATCAGGGAAGATGATGACCGGGCGGAACCAACCAAAGGTAACGGGCCCGGTGACCTCGGATGACACACGAAACCGGCTAGAAACTCTCATCTCCCCGGTCAGCGGTTGAAGATGCGGGGGCAGGACCAGCCGTCGAGTTCTCCGCCTCAAGCGGTGGAGCCTGTAGAAGCCGTTCCCCAGCCAGATCAGGCGGAGTAGAATGCCGGCGACGAAAAGGACCCCCAACACCGGAAATACGTCAGCAGCTTGGTCCGTCTCACTCACCGTCACCGGAGAAACAGGAAGCGTCAGTTCTTCGGCCGGAGGTACCGGTACGGGATCGGACAAGGGGTCCGGTACTCCAGGTTGGAAACCCAGAAGCAGACAGACTGCCAGCAGAACCCTCCAGAAAAGGTACAAACTGCGGGGCTCTCGAAGTCGAAGGAATCGGACCAGGAGGCCAGCCGCCAGAATCAGGATTCCGGTCTGCAGGCTGTAGAACCAGAGATTGGATAACGACAGTTCCAGGCTCATTACCCCTCCTCGATCATTTCTTCCAGTTCTCGAAGCTTCTCCTTGGAGATGTCGTGCCGCTCGACCAGGTGCAGCATGAGCGCCTCGCTGGACCCTCCGAATACCCGCTCCACCAGATCCGCCACCACCTCACGAATCACTTCTTCCCGGGGACGGGTGGGTTGATAGATGTGTGCCCGGCCCTCTCTCCACTTCCGGAGAAACCCTTTCCGATCCAGGCTCTGCATGGTGCCCATGACGGACGTGTAGGCGATCCGGCGCCGCAGGCGCAGCTCCTCGTAGACGTCTCGGACGGTGACCTCTTCCTTGTCCAGACGCCAGATCAGCTTCATGATCTCCAGTTCCTGCCGACTTAAGGATTTGGACATACGTATATACTAGTACGGTAGATACCTTATTTCAACCGGAAATCGGGATTTTTGAAATCACGTCGAGAATTCACCGTGACATCTGTGCTTGAAAGGCCGTTCGGAGATGCGCTCGCCGGGTCCTCCTGCTTCGGGGCGGCGGCAACGAAATGGCGGCTACCCTTGCCGTTTCCTCAACCCTTTCACCGGAAACGGCTTATCGCTCAAGAGCCTTTGCAGGATGTTTCCCAGAATCTCCACGGTTTTCGGAGCGGCACCGAGGGCACTCCAGACGATGTTGCCTTCGCCGTCGATGATGTAGTGGCTCGGGTAGGCCTCAACCCCGAATGCCCGTGCCAGCCGGCTGGAGGATGGAATGATCTCGTAGCGGAACTCCCGGCGCTTCAGGAACTCCTTGATCGGTTCCGCGTCATCCGTGGCGAAGGCCAGAAATCTGGCCTTGCCCGAAAACTCGGTCGCCAAAGCGTTCAACTCGGGGATTTCCTTGATGCACGGCCCGCAACTGGTGAACCAGAAGTTCACCACCACCGGCTTTCCCCTCAACAACTCGGGCGTCAGCCGGACGCCCTCCAGTGTCGTCCCTCGGATCTGCGGGGCAGGTTCCAGTTCCGGAGATTCACCGGTCAACCGGGTCATGAGGTAATCGTCAAAACCGCGGCTGTCTCCGGTGCGGGCAACGAAGGCGTTCTTTAACATCTCCGCGGCCGTCGCGGATCCCATTCGATAGGCTTCTACGAGAATCTCCTCGGCGCGGCGGAGGTGGCCGACGTTCGTCCAGATTGCCGCCTCGATTTCCAGGTCCTCCGTCGATCGCCCTCGTGCGTCCGCTTGAGCCATCTTGACGTCGGCCAGGGCCCCTTCAGCATTCCCGTTCCGGAGCCGAAGCCGGGCGCGAATCCTGAAGGCCTGATCCCTCAGGCGCTTGTCGGAAACAAAGGCTTGCGGCGTGTAGTAGAGCTCAAGCGACCGGTCGATGAGCCGCTCAGCCTCTTCGTCCGAGTTCCCTTCCCGGTACAGCGCATTTGCCAGCAGAAGATAGGGATGGGGGTCTGCCGGGTCCTCGTCGACCCATACGGCAAAAAGGTGGCGAGTGGCCTCCAGGCTCATCTTTGTGTTGCTCGTGAGCCAGAGGACGGATTTCCTGTCCTTCCACAGTCGTGAATTGGCCGGTGCGTCGCTTACGACCTTCGCTTGCAGCATTTCCAGCGGAGAGTTCAAGTGGTCCAGTCCCTGAGTCGATATCCAGAACATGGCTTCGTTGAGGGCCTGCACTGAGTATCTCGATTCAGGAAACCGAGTGCAGAGTTCGGTCAAATTCTCAAACGCGCGACCGGACCGATCTGCAAGCCAATAGCCCATGGACAGGGTCCGAAGCAACGACGGTCCCGTTTCGTGGAGTTCCATCTTGCGAAGCTGTGAAATGACTTCATCGCTGTCGAGATTCTTCAACAGCCTTTGTCTCAGCCCCCAGATCTTGGGATAGAGCCACCAAAGATTCGGATGTTCAGCGAGTGCGCTAACGATGGACTCATTGCACGTCGAGAGGTCCGTACGCGGCCTGCATGACGCCAAGACCTGGGTTCCGAGCGGCATTTCTCCACTATCCGCCCGAGGCGCAAAACCCTTGCCACGAAAAATCTTTTCCGGCGTCCGGACCCTGACCGACGCCCATTCGCAGTTGCCGGGCAACGTCAGCCGAGCGATGAACTCCTCTCCGTTCCAAACGGCCTTCTCATTGAATGTGGAAAGGACATCCTGATGCCAAGTCGACATGTTGATGAATACACGATCATTCGGGAAAAGCCGTCCCCGCGGGAAATCCGGAGTGACCCGAACGACAAAGTCTTGACCCCAGCGCGGCGCTTCGGGCTCGATCCGAATCTCCGCAAACAGGCCGGTCCCCAGCGCGAGGACGGACACGAGAGGGCACACGGTTCCGATCAGACTTCTCGAAACATTCTTAGTATGTATTCCGTAAGGACTCATGAATATGGGAAACATACGCCCTCCATCCGGGGAAAATCACAAATTCCAAATCTCAAGAAAGGAGGCGGGGAACTCCTCACTCCTCCCCCCTCATTTCTCCTTCCAGGGCCGATTCTCCATCTTTCGAAACCCTCTGTTTCCAAGCCTGATAGAGGCGGCCCATCGCCTTCACCCGCTTTGGATGCCGGGACGCAAGGTTTCGCTTCTCGGTTCGGTCCGCGTCCATGTCGAAGAGCTGCCACAGGCTTTCCGCATCTTCCGGGGCGGGAGGAACGGTCCAGTCTGTCCCCGAAGGCCGCCAAGGCTGGTAGCGAATCCAGTGGTCGGGCGAAACCAGCTTCCACCTCCCCTGCCGCACCGCCCGCCAGAGACCCCGTTGATTCCAGAAGAGCGCCTCGTGGCCCTCCCGAGTGCTTCCCTGGAAGATGGGAAGCAGGCTCCGGCCCTCCAACGGCGGGATCTTCATCCCGTTCACCTCTGACGGATAGTCGGCTCCGGCGACCTCCAGGCAGGTGGCCATGATGTCGATGAGGTGGCCGAGTTCCGGGCTGATCCTTCCCGGCCGCGCAATTCCCCGGGGCCAGTACGCCACCAGGGGCGTGGCGATGCCGCCTTCGTGGTTCCATCGCTTGAACTGGCGGAATGGCGTGTTGCTGAGATTGGCCCATGGGAGGTCCACAGATCGGTAGGATTCCACCGGACCCGGCCGCAGGCCGGGCGTCCGGGTCCGGTCCTCGTCGCTGGCGCCGTTGTCGGACAGAAACAGAACCAGAGTGTTCCTCTCCTTGCCCAGCGACCGCACGGTCTCCATGAGGCGGCCGATGTTCTGGTCCATTCGGTCCACCATGGCGGCGTAGACCGCCATCTTCAGGTCCCAGGCTTCCTTGTCCGGCACCTCGTCCCAGGCCGGCGCGTGGGGGCTGCGAGGAGGCAGTTCCGATTGGTCGGAGATCAAACCTTCGCGGACCAGACGCCGGTGGCGTTCCCGGCGGAGAGTGTCCCAACCCGCCATGAAACGGCCCCGGTAGCGGGCAATGTCTTCCGGCCAGGCATGCAGCGGATAATGGGGAACGGTGTAGGCGAGGTAGAGAAAGAAGGGGCGTTTCTCCCGGCCGTACTGCTTCAGATAGCCGATGGCGTGGTCGGTGAAGGCGTCGGTGCTGTAGAACCGGCGGTCGTCCGGCGTGTAGGGGCGAAAGACCTTCCCTTCGATGGAGAAGGGTTGCTCGTCGCCGGCAAACTTCTTGCCCGGCTCCGGCTCACCGGATCGTCTCCGGCCCGGATTGAAGTGATTGCAGGTTCCCGTCAGGAGTCCGTAGTAACGCTCGAACCCCCGTTTCAACGGATGGCCGTCCAGGTGCCACTTGCCCGACATGAGGGTCCGGTAGCCGGCGGCCTTGAGTGCTTCCGCCAAGGTGACGCATCCCAGGAAACGCCGATCTCCCACCTGTTGGGAATAGAGTCCGCTGAGCAACGACGCCCGGCTGGCCGGACAGATGGCGTTGTTGTAGAACTGCGAGAAACGGAGCCCGTCGCGGGCCAGGCGGTCCAGATTCGGCGTCCGGATCTCCCCCCCGTAGCAGCCCAGGTCCGAGTAGCCCAGATCGTCCGCCATGATCAGGATGATGTTCGGCCGTGGCGGCGATGCAGACTCCGCCGCCGAGCCGGTGAGAAGGGCCAACAGCAACGTTCGGATGATGGTGCGGGCGGCGGCCCTCACCCTTCGTGATGCGAACGGGCGTCTCTCGGGAACCTGCATCCGTGCTTAGCGATCCGACACCACGGTGCGGCCCAGGCGGACGGCGGGGCGTTCGTCCAGTTCCAGCGCCGTGTGCCGGTAGAAGTAGTAGGTTCCCATTTCCGGCGAGGCCAGGATGTCCGGTTTTGCGTCGCCGTCCAGGTCCCGAAATCCGTAGTAGGGACCGTGCGAGCCAAGCCCTTCCAACGGTTTTCCGAAGAGGGACAGAACCTGCGGGCGTCCGAAGCGCGGTTCCGTGGGGGTGCCGATGTTGGGATAGATCAGAGGCCGGGTTGGATTGTGGTCCCACTCCGCCGTCCTTCGCCAACATTCGTTGAAGAAGAGGTCCAGCAGTCCGTCCCCGTTCCAGTCCACCAGGAAGAACTGGCTCGGCTGGAGATCGACTGCCTGGATGGTTTCGCCTCCGGGAAGGCGAAAGGGTCCGTCGTCCCGGAGCCGAAGCCTCCCCTCCCCGTCCCGGAACCTTCGGAACAGGCGGGTATCCCAAGTGACGGACGCAGCCGTCACGAGATCGGTGAGACCGTCACCGGTAAGGTCGGCAAAGGCGGCCCGGGCCCTCCAGCGAAACGGCTGATGGCGGTTGGGAACCCGTTTCCTCCACTGGCCGGTTCCGGCCCCCAACAATTTGGCCGTCGCGCGCAAGAGGTCCTTTCCGTCCGGATACCCCTCGCACAAAACCTGGAGCCGGGGACCGAACCTGGGGCGGCTCCGGGTGCCGATGTTCCGGTACCAGTAGATCCGGTTGGTGAGGTTGGGCAACAACAGGTCCGGCAGCCGGTCTCCGTCCCAGTCGACGTAGACCGGGTGCGTGTAGCCCATATTGTGCCCGTAGTCCTCCAGCCCGGGAAAGACCTGGCTCATGAAGAGGCGGATCGGTTCCCCCTGGGACCGGACCGGCTCTTCCCGGACGAATACCGGCCGGGACTCGGTGCCTTGGTTGATCAGGACGCGGACGAAGCCGAATCCGTCGCCGGCCAGCAGATCCCAGTCCCCGTCTCCGTCCCAGTCGCAGGGATAAGGCGTCGATTGTTCTCCCAGAATCGCATGCGCAGACAACGACAGTGCCTCGTGGCGGCGGAAAGCCGGTTCCTTTTCGGCATCATCCTGAAGATGTTCGAAGAAGGCCAACTTTCGGAGGTGGTCGTAGGCCACCAGCAACCCCTGGCGGCGGCCCGACGGGACGGACGCGGTGAAATAGGCGGCCCGGGCTCCGATCTGTTCCAACAGGCGAGGCGAACCAAACCTTGGAACCGTTCCACCCTGGTTCCGGCGCCACGCCACCCGGTAGAAATGTTTCTTCCTCTCGGCGTCGGGATCGGTGACCAGGCAGACGCTGTCCGGACGGCCGTCCTGGTCCACGTCGTAGAAACTGGCCCGGACTCCCGGATCGATTCGTACAGGAGACCCCGGCCGAAAGGGCCAGCCCTCGGGATTCCTATTTCTAATGAAGTAACCCCGGCCGTCAGGTGGAATGTCCTGACCTCGAAACATGGATCCGACGAACAGGTCCTGGGTTCCGTCCTGGTCCAGGTCCACGATTCTCACTGGACCCCACCAGTCCGGCGGACGGGAAATGCGGCCGTGGTCCCGGAAGAGGGGAAGTCCTCCATCGTCCCGGCGCCCGGTGTTGATGAGGAAGACGATCCAACCTTCGGCGCTGCGGGGATTCTGATGTGAGCCGTCGGCAGGCGAGGAATAGACGAGGTCCACCAGGCCGTCGCCGTTCAGGTCTCCCGCGTCCAGATGGAGATAACCGGCCCGCAGGTGACGCGGCTCCGGCGAGCCGGCTTCTTCCAGGTAGCGAATGGCGACCGGTTCTCCGAACTGGAACTCGTCGACACCGCCGACCCGGGGATAGCAAACGATTCCTCCAGGCGGACGGTCAGGCGAATACGTGTAGATCACCGTTCCCACCAAGTCCCGCTTGCCGTCCCCCGTCAAGTCCACCAAGGCGCCCAGAATGGGGAGTGAAATGGGTTTCGGTTTCCCCGCGTTGTAGCGAAGCAGATCGCCGGTACCGATCATGGGGATGTACGGGCGGGGGTTCAGAGGCGGCCGGACGGGATCCGTCCGAAACCGGATTCGGTAATCTCGTCGCTCCGGGTCCTCCACGACCCACTGGACCCGTCCCTGATGTCCGTGGTGGAAGTCGCGGCTCAGCGCATGAGGCACAGGACCCCCCGATACCGCATCCACGACCTGAATCGAGTTGGGATCGAGAACGCCTTCGATTCCGGCGTCCGCAGCCAGGGAGGCGAAATCGATCCAGGGGTCGACGGGGATCTGGGCAAAGGGGAGGGACGAGGTGATGCGAAGCTCCACCGAGCACTCGCGGCCAGCCGGCTCCGCACCGGCCCGGGCCAGGGCCGCCAGGATCATGAGCACCAGGGAGAATGTTACTTTCGCCGCCAGGAACGCCCCCCTCAATTCAGTTGATTTGGAAGGAATATAGACGGGTTCTGCTCAGAATAAACTTCAAACGAACCGGTCGATCTTGAAGCTCTTCCAGGCTCTCCTTCCCCTCCCACGAGACCTTGGAATAGACCCCGTCTGCCGGTGCCAGACTGGAAGCATCGGCTTCGTACCCGGGAATGGGGTTCCCTGCCGCGTCCTGGATCTCCACCTTCAGATAGCCTTCCTGGTTGGGGCTGTCGTTGAAGGTCACCTCCCCCGGCGCCTCCGACGCGTCCCCCTCCCGCCGGAGCAGGCGGGCGTTCACTTGGAGTGTGCTCCCCGAGAACTGCAGCGGCTTGGTTAGAACCGAGCCCTCGGCAGTGGCGTCGAGGGCAACGAAGCCGTCCTGCCGCATGCGGGCCAATCCGATCTCTCCCGTGTGGTCCTCCGACGGGGCGTTGTGGAGGTTGTCGAACCCGGAGTAGTAGATCCAGACCATTCCATCCTTGACCACGGGAGCCGTGATGGGCCAGATCATCCCGCTGTCGAAGCTCTTGCCCGAATACTCGTTTCTCTGGTAGCCGAGGTAGATCAGCGGCCGCCGGTAGACGCTCCGATCCCACTTGATGCCATCCCGGCTGGAGACCAACTGGACGTCCATGGTCTGGATGTTGGTGTGAAAGACCCAGAGCAGACCCAGGGTCTGGCTGCCGTAGGGGAAGGCCGAAAGCCCGTAGAACTCGGTCCCGGGACGGTCATGGGCATCCGGCTCCAGCACCAGGCGATCGTCGGTCCAGTGGATGAAGTCGTCGCTGACCAGCCGTGACACCTTCCGGGGACCTCCGGGATTGGTCTTGTGATAGAGCCAGTACTGCCGGGAAACGGGATCCCGCATCACCGCGAAGGTGTCTCCCGTGGCCCAGCAGGGCACCACCGGATTCTTTTCGTAGTCGGTCCAGCGGATGCCGTCAGGTGAGAAGGCGGCCCAGATGCCGCACCGTTCCCGGTCCCGGGTCTGCCAGTAGCCCATCTTGTAGCGGCGGGAGGGGTCCGGGTCCTCCGGGTCCAGGATCACCGAATGGTTCCAATTGTTCCAACGCAGGACAATGTTGTTGGCCTTGGAGCCGCGGAACTCCAGGTGGTTCAACTCCGGCTTCTCCCACCGGATCCCGTCCTCGGAGGTGGCGTAACAGACGAACTGATCGATGCCGGATTCTCCGGTTCGCGGCAACGTGTTGTACCACATCTCGAAAATTTTCTTTTCCGGAGAGTAGATAACACTCCCCGGTTGAAGTATCAGATAACCTTCCCAGGGACGGTCGGACCGGATCAGGGGGTTCCCGGCTACCTTTCCTCCCCGCCCCAGACTCCGCCAGACCCGGTCCATCCGTTCGACGAGCAGGTCATCCGCGAACAGTTGGACCCGATCGTCCAGCCGAATGGGAGGATCCGCCGCGGGACCCGGAGCGCAGGAGACTCCGGGCAACAGGACGCCTCCCAGGAAAATTGCCGAGCATAGGGTGGAATTCAATCTCATGCCGTCACTCCCGGCGGGGATCATAACACGCAGGTCATGGAGCGGCGACTCTCCTGTCGCCGACTGGAGCGGCGGTTTTCCTACCGCCGATGAGGGGGGGGTATGGGGGACGGCAGTCCCCCCTCTACCAATCCGGTGACCGAAGAGCGGGCGATTGGAAATCGCCCCTCCCGACATTTGCCATGGACTGCTAAACTTGGGATCCGGATCCATGCTTCGTCTCGACGGCCCGACATCGCCCCATCTTTGCCAGGCAGTCCACCGCAGGGACTTCCTTCACGCCGGCTCTCTGGCGTTCCTGGGCCTCACCCTGCCCGGCTTCCTGGAGCTCAAGGCCGCGGGCCGGACCAGCTCCGACAAGGACGTGAACTGCATCCTCCTGTTCCTGGAGGGGGGCGCCCCCCAAATGGACACCTGGGACCCGAAGCCGGATGCACCGGCCGAGATTCGGGGACCCTACAAGCCGATTCCCACCAACGTGGCCGGGGTACGGATCACCGAACTGTTTCCCCGCATGGCCCGCCACGCCGACAAGTTCGCGTTGATCCGCTCCTACTACCACACCAATCCGGCCCATCCCCAGGCCAAGACCTGGATGCAAACCGGACGGCCTCCGCTCCCCGGAATTCAGTACCCTCATCCGGGATGCGTCGTCGACAAGCTGAAGGGAGCCCGGGGCGACCTGCCCGCGCACGTCCTTCTCCCCTACCGGCCGGACGACGGTCAGGGGCCCGGTTTCCTGGGCAAGACCCACGAGCCGTTCGTCATCGACTCCGACCCTTCCGACCCTTCCTTTCGGGTCCGGGACCTCCGGCCACCCGATTACGTTTCGGCGGTTCGAGCCGGGAGACGGATTTCCTTCCGCCGGCTCATCGACCGGAGCTTCCGCGATTTCGAGGAGAACTGTGCCGAGAGCCGGCTCCTGGACGCCAATTTCTCCCAGGCCTACCGGATCGTCTCCTCACGTCAGGCCCGCCAGTCCTTCGATCTGACCGGCGAGCCGGAGCCGCTTCGGCGAAGCTATGGCATGAACCGATTCGGGCAGAGTTGCCTCCTGGCCCGCCGCCTCGTGGAGCGCGGCGTCCGCTTCGTGACCGTCAACATGTTCGACGATCTGGCCGGGTCCTGGGACATCCATGGCCAGTCGCCTTTCACCTCCCTGAGCGCACTCGACACGCTGGGGCCCATGTTCGACCACGCCTTCTCTTCCCTGCTCGAAGACCTCCAGCAGCGCGGCCTGTTGGAACAGACCCTGGTGGTGGCCATGGGAGAGTTCGGCCGGTCTCCCAAGATCAACCCCGCGGGCGGCCGGGATCACTGGCCGGCCTGCGGCACGCTCATCCTCGCCGGCGGAGGCGTCGTGGGGGGGCAGGTCATCGGTTCCTCCGACCGCACGGCCAGCGAACCCAGGGACCGTCCCGTCGAACCCATGGAAATTCTCGCCAGCCTGTATCAGGCCCTCGGCATCAGCGTTCACACCGAACTGGACGGACCGGGCAACCGGCCCGTTCCCGTGGTGGAGATCGGTGTGGAGCCGATCCGGGAGCTATTCGGCACCGCATGATCGCGACTCTGCTGCTGGCCGCGTCCACTCTCACGGTTTCCGGAGCCGGTCCGCTGGCGCTGATCCCATCCGACATCACGCTTGAGGGACAGGATGCGACACAGCGGCTCATCCTGATCCAGCGGACGCCCCAACGCGGCTCCGAGGCCGACATGACCCCGGAAGCGGCTTTTACCTCTTCTTCTCCCGGCGTCGTCCGAGTGGACGCTCAAGGGGTGGTGCGGGCGGTGGGCGACGGAGAGGCCCGAATCACCGCCCGGCTGCCCGACGGCCGCCAGACATCCGTCCTTGTCCAGGTAAAATCGGCCGGCCAACCGCCGCGCCGGGACTTTCGGAACCAGGTCCGCTCGGTCATGACCAAGTCGGGTTGCAACTCGGGACCCTGCCACGGCGCGGGAGCGGGACAGAACTTCTTCAAGCTCTCGCTGAGAGGCTATTCCCTGCAGGAGGACTTCCGAGCCCTGACCCGGGAAGCCGGGGGCCGCAGAATCTCCCGCCGGGAGCCGTCGCGGAGTCTGGTCCTGCTGAAACCCACCCTGGCCGTCTCCCACGGGGGCGGAAAGCTGCTGGAACCGGACTCCCTCGACTATCGAATCATGGCCGACTGGATCGCGGGCGGAGCCAAGGGTCCCGCTCCCGACGATCCCAGGGTCGAGCGGTTGGAGGTCTACCCTTCGCAGGCGATGCTGCGGCCCGGGGTCCGGCACCGGCTGGTGGTCCGGGCGTTCTATTCCGACGGACGGACCGAGGACGTCACCCGCTGGGGCAAGTACACCAGCAGCGACGCCTCCGTGGCCAAGGTTGGGCCGGATGGAATGGTGGAGACATCGGGTCACGGCGAGGCCAACCTTTCAGTTTGGTACCTGGATCGGATCGCCACGGCGAGAGTTTCCGTTCCCTTTCCGGCCCGGCTTCGGGAGCAGGTCTTCCGCAAGGCGGCACGCCACAACTTCATCGACGACCTGGTCCTGGAGAAGCTGCAACAGATGAGGATTCCCCCGTCGGAGCTCTGCACCGATTCGGAGTTTCTCCGGCGAGCCTACCTGGACGCGGCGGGAATCCTGCCCAGCGGCGAAGAAGCGAAACGGTTCGCGGCCGATCCGGACCCTGGAAAACGACGCCGTCTTGTGGACGCGTTGCTGGAACGGTCCGAGTTCGTGGACCTCTGGGCCTACAAGTGGTCCGACCTCCTTCTCGTCTCCAGTTCCAAGCTCACTCCGGCCGCGACCCGCACCTTCCATGGTTGGATTCGACAGGCGGTCGCCGAAAACAAGCCCTGGGACCGCTTCGTCCGGGAGATCATCACCGCCTCCGGAAGCAATTTGACCAACGGCGCCGCCAACTACTACCTGCTTCACGACGGGCCCACCGTGCTGGCGGAGAACATGACCCTCACCTTCATGGGGATCGCCATCAACTGCGCCCGGTGCCACAACCACCCCCTGGACAAATGGACGCAGGACGACTACTACCACCTCTCCAGCTTCTTTTCCCGAGTCGGCCGCAAGAACGACCTGGGCTACGGTTTTACCGACAATCCCAACTCTTTGAAGGAGACCACCATTTTCACCGCCAGCCGCGGCGAGGTGATCCACCCGCTCTTGGGCCGGCCCCTGCCTCCCCGTCCTCTGGAGTCGGCGGAGACGATCAGCGACCGGCCGGGGAGAGACCGGCGCCTCCCTCTCGCCCAGTGGCTCACATCGGGCGAGAATCGCTACTTCGTCCGTGCGGTCGTGAACCGCGTCTGGCATCACTTAATGGGCCGGGGCCTCGTCCATCCCGCCGACGACATGCGGGAAACCAATGTGGCCTCCAACCCGCGCCTCCTGGACGCCCTGGGGCGCGAGTTCGTGCGGAGCGGATTCGATCTCAAGTCTCTGATCCGAACCATAGTGAACTCGGCCGCCTACCAGAGGAGCTCCCGGCCCCAGGACAACAGCCATGACCGGAAGTATTACTCCCACTATCTGATCCGGAGACTCCCCGCCGAGGTCCTGCTGGACGTGGTGTCCCAGGCCCTGGGGGTGCCCGAGAGCTTCGCCGGGCATCCTGAGGGCGTCCGGGCCCTGCAACTGCCCGACTCCCGCGTGAGCTCCTATGCCCTGACCCTCTTCGGACGCCCTTCCAGAGAAATCAACGCCTACTCGGAGCGGGTCCGAAGCTCCACGGTTCCCCAGGTCCTGCACCTCCTCAACGGGGAGCTCCTGAGCGCCAAGCTACGCTCCCCCGAAGGAAACCTTCAGCGGATGCTCGACCAGGGGTTCACGGATCGGGAGATCGTCCGCCGGATCTTCTGGAGTTCGCTTTCCCGGCCGCCGTCCCCGAGCGAAGAGGCGGAGGTCCTGGAAATGTTCGGCCCGGATGGAGGCTCGGCCTCCTCCGGTGATCGGGTCCGCCGGGAACTCCTGGAGGATTTCTGGGCGGGCGTGATGATGAGCAAGGAATTCCTCTTCAATCACTGATGCAGGCGAAACCCGCAACTCTGATCCTCATCCTTCTCGGAACCCTTTCGTGGGGCATGGCCACGACCTACTATCCTTTTGTTCCGGTGATCTACTTCGCCGACCCCAACGGAGCCCGGGCCGGATCCACAGTTGAAGTGAATTTGGAGGGAATACATCTCAAAGGGTCGGATAATATAGTTTTTAACTCCTCGAACATTTCGGCGAGCATCCTCGAGGAATGGGACGGTCCCAACGGGCGGTTCCAGACCCCGCTGGAGCGGTTGCGACTGGAAGTCGAAGTTCACAAGGATACGCCTCCCGCTATCTACGGATTTCGAGTCAAGACCGGGCACGGAGCCAGCAACTGGATTCCCTTCGCCGTCGGGCGGTTCCCCGAGATCCGCGAGTCCGACGGCAACCACACCGTTTCCGAAGCCCAATCCGTCACCCTTCCCGTGACGGTGAACGGCCGGATCGCCAAGGGAGGAGAGGAAGACTACTTCCAATTGGATGGGCGCCAGGGTGAAGAGCTGGTGCTCCAACTACAAGCCCACCCCTTGGGGTCCCGGATGGACGCGGCTCTCACGCTCATGGGACCGGATGGGCGCGTCCTGGCCACCAGCAACAACGCCTCTCCACGAAACCTCGACGCCATGCTGGGAATGCGTCTGCCCCGATCAGGCCGCTACACCGTCCGGGTCACCGATTTCCCCGGCGGTGGCGGCTCGCGACGCTTCTACCGCCTGACGTTGGGCGCAGTACCCTATGTGACCCACCTGTTTCCCGCGGGCGTGCGCCGGGGTGAAGAGGTGGAAGCGCGGCTGGAGGGCTTCAATCTGGGAGGTCAGACCCGGATCCGGCTCCGCGGGGATCGGCCACCCCGGGAGGACGGCTTTCGGGACCTGACAATCCGCACGGCCCACGGACCGTCCCTCAACCCCGTCCGGATCGCCGTGGGGAACCATGACGAGACCCTGGAGTCGGAGCACAACGACGACCCGGAGACGGCCCAGCCGGTCTCCGTTCCCATCATCGTCAACGGCCGGATCGATTCGTCGCAGGACGTTGACGTCTTCCGGTTTCCGGCTCGCCGGGGGAGGCCTCTGGCCTTGGAGGTGGCGGCTCAGCGGCTCGATTCTCCGCTGGATTCCCATATCGAAATCCTGGACCTCCAGGGAGGTTCCCTGCCCCGGGCCCGGCTCAGGACCGTCTTCGAAGGAAGCCACCTGGAACCCCTGGCGTCCCGTTCCCTGCAACTGCAGCGGTTCGACCTGGCCAACGGAACGGCGTTTCGGGGAAGAGACTTCGTCCTCCTGAGCGAGCGTGAGCTGGTCCGCCTGGAAGAGGGGCTCCGCCACTCGGACGATTTCTCCCTGGCCCAGGGCCTCATGGGACAGCGGTTGGCCTGGTTGGGAACCAGCCCCCAGAACCATCCCAAGAACTACAACGCCCGAAAAGTGGAAATCCTCCCTCCCGAGGCTCCGGCCCCGGGAGATTCCTCCATCCTGACCCTCTTCTATCGAAACGACGACGGTGGTCCCGTCTACGGCAAGGACTCGTATCTACTGTTCGACCCTCCGGCGGACGGAGAATACCTGGTTCGCCTGCGGGATCTGAGCGGTTCGGGAGGACTCCGGCATACCTACCGCCTCACGGTCCGCCCCGCCAGACCCGATTTCCGCCTCTACCTGGACGACGGCTTCATGCAACAGCGGGACTTGAGGGGAGCAGGCGCCAGGAGCCCCAACGTCCCCCGCGACGGGAGCGTGCCTCTGGTGGTGTCGGCACTGCGGATGGACGGGTTCCGGGATGAAATCCGGATCGAAGCCCTGGATCTGCCGCCCGGCGTCGGGTCCGAACCGGGAGCCATTCGCCGGGACGAGTTCCAGACGACGCTGATTTTCACCGCGGACGCTTCAGCGCCTCCGGCGCCACCGGATCACAGGCTCAAGATCCAAGGGCGCGCCCGAATCGGAGGTGTGGAGAGAATCCACGCCGCGGTGGACCCGGACAGTGGGCTGAACCTGGTCACCGTGGTCCCTCCCCCCACCATCCGGCCTCTCGTCGAACCGGAACACCTGGTCCTGAAGCGGGGTTCCCAGGGCCGCCTCCATGTCCGGATCGCCTGTCCGGATGACTTCGCTCATGAGGTGGGCATCGAAGTGAAAAATCGCCCCCCCGGCCTGTTCGTCGACGGTCGGTCCACCAATGCGGGTCTGGTCATCAGCAAGGGCGAACACTCCCGCATCCTGAATATTCTGGCGGAGGAATCGCTGGAGCCCATGACCGTGCCCATCTACGTCGTCACCCGGCACCGCAGCGAACGCACCGAGAAGATGCGAGGATTGGGAATCCTGGAAGAGTCGGTCGACTACGCCTCTTACCCTGTCCTGGTGACCATCGAATAGGGCGGTTTCCCCTCCGCAGGAAGGGGAAGGCGGATCCAACTATCGCGAATCCGCGTGAATCGGCTCCCGCTCGACGTATGCGCGCCGCAACTTCCGGAGAGCGGAGGCCTCGATCTGCCGGATTCGCTCCCGCGTCAGGGAGAAAACGCGCCCGATCTGCTCCAGCGTATGCTCCCGGCCTTCTTCAATCCCGAACCTCAGGCGCAGCACTCGCTCCTCCCGGGAATCCAGGTTCTTGAGGATGCCTGAAGTCTCATCCGCCAGGCTCAGACGCAGGAACTCGTCGGAAGGAGACTCGCTGCTGCAGTCCTCGAGGATATCCTGCAGCTTACCCTCCTCGTCACGGCCGATGGGGGCTTCCAGGGACACCGGTTTTCGCGCGATTTCCAGGATGCGCTGGACCCGGTCCGCCGGTAGTCCCACGGCTCCGGCGAGCTCTTCCGTACTGGGCTTGCGGCCATAGATCCGGGTCCACTCGCGTGCCGTTCGGACGGACTTGTAGACGACTTCGGAGATGTGGACGGGAAGTCGAATGGTTCTCCCCTTCTCGGAGATGGATCTTTGGATCGCCTGCCGGATCCACCAGTGGGCGTAGGTGGAGAACTTGAAGCCCAGACGGTAGTTGAAGCGGTCGACCGCCTTCATCAGGCCGATGTTCCCCTCCTGGATCAGATCCAGGAAAGCCAGCCCGCGGCCCCGGTATTTCTTGGCCACGGACACGACCAGCCGCAGGTTCGACTGCACCAGCTCCTGCTTGGCATCGGTGGCCCGGGCCTCCGCGTCGCAGATGCGGCCGAAGGTTCGGCGCGCCTGTTCCCGGGTCACGCACTGGGACTGCTCCCACCGCTCCAGTTCGCTGCATACCTGCCGATATCTGCCCTGGTCCTCCGCCGCGGGACTCTCCCGGAGCCGCTCGCTCGTGTTGACCAGGTCCAGCATCGGTTCCAGAGAGGCCTTGAGCGACTTGAGCAGGCGGTCTCTCGCTTCCTCCTTCAGTCCCAGAGTGCGAATCCGCCCGGCGATGGCGCGGCGGACGCGGGCCAATCCCAGCAGTTCCCGGAAGCCGGGCTCGCCCTCCTGCACAACCTGCCGCCATCGGCGCCAGAGCCGCCGGGCGCGTTGGTCCAAACGGGCGATGGCCCCCAGTTGGATCCGGAACCACTCCCCCGCCTTGACCCCGGAGGTGGCCTTGGCATCCGGGCGGGCGATCTCCCGGATCCGCATCTCTCCGACCTGCAGCCGCGGCCCCCAGGAAATCAGTTCTCCGACGGCCAGCGGACAACGGTAGAGACTATCGGCGAGCCGCTCCCTTCCTTTTGCCAACCGGCTGGCGATCTCGGTCTCCTGCCTGGCCGTCAACAGAGGGATCGATCCCATCTCCTTGAGGTAGGCAAAGATGGTGTCGTCCCCGTGGCTTCCCCGGTTCGCATCCGACGCCCGCCCCAGGACTCCGTCCTGATCCCATGGATTCGAGCCGGTATTCCGTCGCCAGACAGAGCCCGCGCTCCCGTAGCCGCCACGATTCGCGCCAAATCTCGATTTCATCATATCGGTCACCTGCCTTGAATGACGTCCTGTGTAGTAGACGGATTCTCGGCAGAAAAGGTTTCGTTTCGATGGAGAAGGAGCGGCGACTTTCTTGTCGCCGGAAGGGGATCATGGGGGACGGCAGTCCCCCTTTACGACTTCCGCCCTCGACGCTTCCCGGACGCCGAATCGCGCAACAACAGAGAATACGGGCGGACACGCACGTCCCCCCACCCGGTCACCGGGATTTCGCCCCTCTCTACAGGAGCAGCCAGACGGCAGCCGCCGTCCCCGCAATGGCGGAACCGTAACAGAGGACCGAAATGGGCGTCTTGACGGCTCCGCCTCCCAGGTCGATCAGGATGTGCCGGAGACGGTGGGCCGCGTGAAAGAGAGGCAATGAAATGAGAACCAGCAGGTAGAGCCGAACCAACGGGTTCTCCAGGAGTTCCCGAACCCGTTCGTAGGAAAGCGTCTCGATTGGAATCCAGCCCAGGCCGATGCCCAAGCCGGTCACCAGGATGTGGACCGGGACCAGGAAGGCCGCCACCGTGCCGCCCGCCGAAAAGAGTCCCCACCAGATGGGGTCGGTTGTCTTGAGCCGGACCCCCATCTCAGTTCACCACCAGATACCAGAGGACCCCGGAAAGCAGGATCCAGACCAAATAATTCCCCGCCAGCACCAACTTGGCAGGGATCACCTTGCGGCCCATCCGAACCACCATCACGATGGGCGTCAGGTGGATCCAGGTCACCGTGTGAAGCAGGCAGAACGCCAGGGACACTCCCAGGAAGACGAGGACGGCCGGGTGGTGGAGCATGGCCAGGTACGCCTCATAGCTGTCCTTCCCTTGGGACAGCCGGTACAGGCCCCCCAGGTAACTGAGCGCGTAGAGCGCTACGAACACCGCCGACAGCTCCCGGAGCATGAACAGAAAATACCGTCCGTTGCTCAGCCACCAGAGGGACGACCGCCGGGGCTGATGGCGGGGCGGACCTGGTGCCGGAGTCACGCTCACGATTTCCCCCAGGGCCAGAGCAACCCAAGGATATGGTCCTTGGTCAACTGCACCTTGGAACGCTGGATCGCCGCCGCCGGGTCCACATGCTTGGGACACACCACGGAGCACTCGCCGACAAAGGAGCATTCCCAGATCCCCTCGTGGCTTCCGATGACCTCGGCCCGCTGGTCCTGGCCCTCCTCCCTGGAATCCATGTCATACCGGTGCGCCAAAGCGATGGCGGCAGGTCCGATGAAGCTCTTGTCAGCCGCGTAGACCGGGCAGGCCGCGTAGCAGAGACCGCAATTGATGCACATGCTGAACTGCCGAAAGAGCTGCAACTCCTCGGGAGACTGGAGATACTCCCCCTCTTCAACCGGCTTTTCCTGCTCACGAATCATCCAGGGCTTCACCGCCCGGAGCTTGTCCATGAAATCGTCCATCTCGATGACCAGATCCCGGACCACCGGGAAATGGTCCATGGGACCCACCCGCACGCCCTGGGGATAGTCCTTCAGGAAGACGGCGCAGGTCAGCTTGGGAACTCCGTTGACCGTCATGCCGCAGCTTCCGCACACCCCCATGCGGCAGGACCAACGGTAGCTCAGGCTCCCGTCGACGTGGTCCTTGATGTAGTTGAGGCCGTCCAGGACCACCATCTCATCGTCGTAGGGGATGGTGTAGGTCTGCTCGTACGGGACGGGACTATTCTCCGGATCGTACCGGGTGACGGTGATGTCGATGGTCTTCATGCCGGAATCTCGCTCCTGGCTCAATATTTCCGCTCCTCGGGCGCCCAACGGGTGATGGGCACCGGCTGGGTCTCCAACCTTGGACCTTCCTCGGAGATGAGGGACAGTTGGTGATGCAGGAACCGCTCGTCGTCGCGCTCGGGAAAGTCGACCCTGGCCTGAGCCCCGCGTGACTCCTCGCGGGTCAAGGCGGCGCCGGCAATGCAGCGGGCCACGTCCAGCATGAAGTCCAGCTCCAGGGCCGCCACCAGGTCGGTGTTGAAGACCTTGCCCCGGTCGTCGATGCGCACGTCGGCGAATCGCTCTCTCAACTCCGCCAGCTCCCTGGTGGTCTCCAGCAGGCTCTCCCGGGTGCGGAAGACCCCGCAACCCTTTTCCATGGCCGTCTGCATCTCGCCCCGCAGACCGCTGATGCGCTCGGTCCCGTCTTCCCGACGGAGGAATCCCTGCTCGATCCGCTGCTCCTCCCTGCGGGCCGCCGCCCGGACCCGGCTCGGATCGACGAGGCCGGTGGACTGGGCGTGGCGGGCAGCCGCCTCGCCGGCGAATCCGCCGAAGACCAGGCATTCGGTCAGGGAATTCGACCCCAGACGATTGGCGCCGTTGATGGTGACACAAGCGACTTCGCCGGCTGCGTAGAGGCCTCGCAGGGGTGTGCTCCCATCGTTTCCGGTACTCACGCCTCCCATCATATAGTGCACCACCGGCCGGACCGGAATGGGTTGATAGACTGGGTCGATCCCCACGTACTTGGACGCCAGCTCCCGGACGAAGGGAAGCTTCTCGTCGATGACCTTTTCACCCAGATGGGTGAGATCGAGATGGACGTACTCGCCGTGTCGGCCTTCATAGGTCCGGCCCGCCTGGCGCTCAGAGATGATGGCGCGAGAGAGGATGTCCCTGGGTCCCAGTTCCATCTTCCCGGGGATATAGCGCTCCAGGAACCTCTCGCCCTCGCTGTTGAAGAGATATCCTCCTTCGCCGCGCGAGGCTTCCGTGATCAGGATCCCGGTCCCGGGCAGGCCTGTGGGATGGTATTGGACGAACTCCATGTCCTTCAACGGCGCTCCCGCCCGGTAGGCCATGGCCATCCCGTCGCCGGTCTTGATGTTGCCGTTGGTGGTGAAGGGGAAGATCCGGCCGCCGCCGCCGGTGCAGAGCATGACGGACCTGGCCAGGATGGGTTGGATCCGTCCGGTGGCCAGATCCAAGCCGGTCACCCCCACGCATTCGCCGTCGTCCACCAGCAGAGACGTGACGAACCACTCGTCGTACCGGCGGATCCTGGCAAAACGCAGCGAGTGCTGGAAGAGGCTGTGGAGCATGTGGAACCCGGTCTTGTCCGAGGCGAACACGGTCCGCTTGACGCTCATGCCCCCGAACGCCCGAACGCTGATGCGCCCGTCCCGGTCCCGGCTCCACGGACAGCCCCAGTGCTCCAGTTGAAGGACCTCTTTCGGAGCGGTGTCCACGAAAAGCTCCACGGCGTCCTGGTCCGCCAAGTAGTCGCTTCCGCGAATCGTGTCGAAACAATGCAGGTCGTGGCTGTCGTAATCGCGCAGCACGGCTGCCGTGCCGCCCTCGGCCGACACGGTATGGCTGCGCATGGGGTAGACCTTGGAGACCACGACGATATCCAGGTCCGGCTGGACCTCGACCGCCGCCACCGCCGCCCGCAGCCCGGCCGCCCCGCCGCCCACGATCAGAAGATCACACTTCAATGCGTCCATATTTGGGCGCGAATCTTGCCACATTTCGCGGGCCGAATTCAAGGCGCGGATGAGGATGGGAGCGGCGGTTTCCTAACCGACGAACTCCTGTGTGACAACTTGGCGACGCAGACCGGGCGATTGGAAATCGCCCTTCCGTACAGTATCTTTCGACCACGACCAGGTGAACTGGCTGGAACGAGAGGCGGCGTTGCGGATGGAAGGAAACGATGAGTCTTCTCCATCTTCTGGACATCTTCTTCCTCCTCTTCCACTCCCTCTGGATCCTCCTGGTGATCCTGGGTTGGATCTGGTCCCGGACCCGCCGCCTGTGCCTGGCGGCGCTGGCGCTGACCACGATTTCGTGGTTCGGATTCGGCTACTGGCGGGGGTGGGGCTACTGCATCTGCACTGACTGGCACTGGCAGGTGCGGCGGTCGCTGGGTGACCTCAACCTGCCCCACAACTACATCGGCTTTCTGATCAGGGAAGGGACCGGCCTGGAGGTCCCGGATCCGGTTCTGGAACCGGTCATCCTGGGCGCCTTCCTGGCGTCCGTAGCCGGGGGCGTTGGTCTCAGCCTGCGGGACCGCTCCCTGAAAGCCGGCACCGAAGACGGCGACAAGAACGTCGCCGCTCCCGAGTCCCCCACCGGAGAGCAGGAGGACCTCCATGAATAGTCCGGGCGGCGGACTCGCAGCCGTGGACTGGGCGATCATCGTCCTCTACGCGCTGGGCACGGTCGCCTTGGGATATTTCTACGGGCGCCGTCAGAACAGCCTCAAGGAGTATTTCACCGGCGGCGGACGCATGAATTCCATCGTGGTGGGGTTCTCCATCTTCGCCACCGGCCTGAGCACCATCTCCTACCTGGCGGTCCCCGGCGAGGCCATCGGCAAGGGTCCGGGCGCCATGTTCAACAACTTCATGGTCTATCCCATCCTCTACCTGGTCATCGGCTACGTCTTCCTACCCCTCTACATGCGCCGGCGCGTCACCAGTGCCTACGAATACCTGGAAGAGAGGCTGGGGCTGCGGATCCGGCTCCTGGGAGCCGTCATATTCGTCTTTTCGCGTCTGATCTGGATGTCGCTTCTCGTCTACCTCTCCGCCCGGGCCATGGTCGTCATGCTGGGCGTGGACGAATCGTGGGTGCCCGTCGTTATTCTGGTCACGGGATTCGTCGCCGTGCTCTACACGTCGGTGGGGGGTCTGAGAACCGTCGTCATTACGGACACCCTCCAACTGACCCTCATGCTGGGGGGAGCTTGGCTCGTGATCGGGATCGTGACCTACCACCTGGGGGGCGTCACCTGGGTCCCAACCTCCTGGCAGCCTCATTGGGACCACCAGCCGTGGTTCAGCCTCGACCCGGCAGTCCGGGTCACCGTCTTCGGATCGGTGATTTACGTCGCCCTCGAGGGCATCTGTGGAGCCGCCTCCGACCAGACCCATGTCCAGAGATACATGGCCACGGGGAGCCTGAAGGCCGCCCGGCGCTCCATGATTGCCAATATTCTTTCGGGTCTCGCCGTCGTCCTCACTCTCTGGATCACCGGGCTCGCCCTTCTGGGGTACGTGCAGCAGGCGGCCCAGACGCTTCCTTCCCACATCAACGTCGGTCAAGGCGCCGACAGTGTCTTTCCCTATTTCATTGCCTACGTGCTGCCCCCCGGCATCTCGGGTCTCGTGGTGTCGGCGATGTTCGCCGCCGGCATGTCCAGCGTCGACTCGGGCGTGAACTCCATTACCGCCGTGGTCAGCCGCGATTTTCTGCACCGTTTCGGGAGATTGCCGGCCAGCCGGCGCGCCCGGACCCGCTTGGCCAAGATCATTGCGTTCTCCGTCGGGGCGATCGTGGTGTTGGTCGGCTCCCTCATTGACAACGTGCCGGGAAACATCTGGGCGGTCGGCCAGAAGACGTCGGGGTTGCTCTCGACACCCCTGTTCGGTCTCTTTTGTTTCGCCTTTTTCGTCCGCTTCGCGACCACTCTGGGAGTGGTCTTCGGCACCGTGACCGGCATCACGACGGCGGTCCTGGTGGCCTACTCCGGACCGATCTTCGGATTCGACCCGGAAACCGGATACGACCCGGTGAGTTTCATCTGGATCGGACCATTCGCCTTGGCGGCGAATCTGCTCGTGGGAATCCTGGTGAGCGCCCTTCACCAGAAGCTCCGCCGGTCTGATGGTTAACAGTCCGTGGAAAAAGTCCCGCGAGCACCGAGACCGGGGCTGCGCCCGCCGGACAAGGCGCTCTGAGGGAGCATATCGGGAATATGTGACCGAGGAGCAACGCAGTCCGCCGGGCTGTAGTTTGTGAGATGGACATAACGTCCAGATATGTCCAGTACTGTACATAAGTGTCTGTTTATCCGTGACTTACCAGGATTTCTGACGTCTGCTGATGTCCCATGCCGATCCGCTCCATCCCCTTGCATCCACGATATTGTGGGGGTATAGTGGTGGGTATGACACTTGTGAAACGTCCCCCGAAACGCAAGCCGCGCGGGCGGCATCCCCTCAACGCCCTGACCCCGGTCTTCGTCCGCAATGTGAATCAGGCCGGACGCTACTGCGACGGCCAGGGCCTTTATCTCGACGTCCGGCCCACGGGCAGCCGGGGCTGGATTCAACGTCTCACCATCCGTGGCCGCCGAGCCGAACTCGGACTCGGTGGATTCCCCCTCGTCTCGCTCAAGGAAGCGCGCGAGAAGGCGTTCGCCAACCGGAAGCTGGCCCGCGAGGGGGGCGACCCCCGGGCCGGGAAGCGGGAGTCCAAGTCGATGCCCACCTTCGCGGACGCCACCCGGACGGTCTGGAAGCAGCTGCGTCCGGGCTGGCGCTCCCCCCGGCATGCGCAGCTCTGGCTGGGAAGCCTGGAGCGCCACGTCCTGCCTCATATCGGGAAGATGCCGATTGCGGAGGTGACGAGCGCCGACCTGATCGGCATCCTCGCTCCGATCTGGCACGAGAAGGCCTCCACCGCCCGCAAGCTGCGCCAGCGCATCCGCGCGGTCCTGGAGTGGGCCGTGGCGATGGATCTTCGGCCCGACAACCCCTGTGACCGGATCGGCCCGGTGCTCGGTGCGCAGGGGAAGGTGGTGCGTCACATGCGGGCGTTGCCCCACCGGAAGGTGGCGGCCGCGCTCCAGTCGGTGCAGGCATCCAACGCGCGGCCGGTGTTGAAGCTGGCCTTCGAGTTCCTGGTGCTGACGGCGACACGCTCCGGCGAGGTCCGCAGGGCGGCTTGGACGGAGATCGATCGGGACGAAGGGGTGTGGACCATCCCTGCCCGACGCACGAAGGGGAATCGGGAGCACCGGGTCCCGCTCAGTCGCCGTGCGTTGGAGATCCTCAAGGAGGCGCGGGCGGTCGGTGGCGTCGGCCCATTCGTGTTTCCGAGCGTGCGCGGCAAGCCAGTCGGGAACACGGCGATGGCGGAGTTGCTCCGGAGGTTGAGGATCGCGGCCGTGCCGCACGGCTTCCGGTCGAGTTTCCGGGACTGGGCGGCGGAGGAGACGGATCATCCGCGCGAAGTGGCGGAGGCGGCGCTGGCGCACAAGGTGCGCAACCCGATCGAGGCCGCCTACCGGCGCACGGACCTGTTCGAACGCCGGCGCCGACTTATGGACGACTGGGCGGACTACCTGGCTGGCGAGAGTCGAGACCCGGCGGCCGGACGGCTCCATTGATACGCCGTGCGTAGAGCGCCAGCTTGAAGGTCTACGCGAAGCCATAGTCCGCCGATATGCCGCCTGAAACCCACTCAGGCGCAATCTTTGAGAACTCCCGAAAAAACAAGCCCGCCATTTCGCCTGTGTTGGCTTGGTGAGGGCGGACCAAGGGTTCGGGATAGGCCCTTGGACGTTGTCCAGGATCCACCGCGAGGCGCTGCCGGAGCGGGGATATCTCCAAACGGCCGCAGTCCGTTTTGTGGTCTGCGAACTCTGCATCACCAACTTGATGTTACTCGCGTTTCCGCAAGCGATCCAGCACACGCGGCTCGAATCCTACGGTGGGGTGAGGCCCGCTCTGAAGCGGGTGATCGAGTTGGAACCGTTGGCAACAGGTCGCGCCGTCGGGGTGACCATCGACAAGCGCCTGAGACGCTTGCTTGGCCTCCCATTGTAAGTTTCCGTTGTCCTCTCCTATGCGGCGCATTCTCTCACGACAGACTGGAATTCTCCCCTCCCCATCTTCGCAGAGGCCTTCCCGCAGGGATCAATGAAGAAGTGAGCGACCCCCCCCGCGCATGCCGCGCCGGTGTCCAACGGAGTGGAACACTGGCAGCGCTTGCGTGACGTGCGAGGCACGAAAACAGGGGGGTCGCTCACTTCTCCTCCCCGGACTCCCCGTCCGGGCGCGCCTTCTCCGGAAGGGCGGGGACAACCCGAAGGGGCTCAACAAGATGGCGGAAAGGGAGCTTGCAACACTCGCCGCTCCGGGAGTGGAACACACCCCCCCATGTGTGTTTCACACCCCGGGACTTCGCCGGACAGGCCCCCGGAGGTGGAACACGGCCTCGGGACCCGGGCTGGCCCAGCGGCGCAGGACCTTCCCGGCCCGCTCCCGGCGGAGGTCGTCGCGGGCCACCGCGACCACGTGCACCGGATGGTCTTGTACGCATAGCGCGGCCCAGAGCCGGGCGTGCTCCGCCTCCCACGAGAGCAGTTCCGAGTCGGTGTCCCGGCCGGGGTCGACGTAGACGAAGGTCGCCCGGTCCTCCTCCAAGGCCAGGGGGAGCTTGCGGGGGAAGTACCGGCTCCGTCCCTGGGCATGGCCGGAATAGTGGCGGTACGGGAACAGCCGCCGGGAAAGGCCCAGCGCCTCCAGCGCCTGCAACAGCTGCGTCACCTGCGGATCGACGAGGTTCATGGGGAGGCGAAAGGGCTTCCCGGTGTCGATCGGGAGGTGTAAGGGAGACAAAGGACGCGAGTTACATTCCGGAAGCCTTTTGACTTACACCTCCGATTTCCCCGATCTCTTTGTCGCTCATGCCGTTACGGCCACATTCCCGGCTTCGCCGTGCCCGCACGGGGAAAGCGGAGGTGGACGGGAGCGACCCCCCCTTTTTGCCTCCCGGAGCGGCAATGCGGGGCAGGCTGATGTGCACTGACCGTGCCATCGCCTTGGGGGGTCGCTCCCGTCCAAATTATCCCTGCCGGGAAGGGGTTTGGATCGTCTGAGCGCGTGGCGGTGCGGTGCGGAACGGCGCGGTGGGCAAGCCGCCGCGTCCCAGTGCTCGTACAATCGTCTGTGGACGGCCCCGCTGGCTGGGCGGAGTGATCTGGAGGACCGAATATGATCTTTTTCCGGGCCTGGAGACAATCCCGTACTGGATCTGATCGCCGTTCAGAAACCAGGCTTGGCACTCCTTGGCTCCCGGTGTCGCTTTCGTGCTGGCCGGGTTGATTTCGCGGGCCGTGTCCAACGCTGGCTTCCAGTGCTCCAGGTGCTTGCGCTTGTGCCAGCAAGGCAGTGCATCGCAATGGTAGAACCGGAATGCTGGAGCTCGCCGACATGTTCCCCACGGAGGAATCCGCCGTGAAGTGGATGGAAGATGCCGCCTGGGGGGATGAGCGCTGCTGCGGCCATTGCGGGAGCGTTAAGGAAGGTCTGAACAAGTCGATTCAAGGGACGTGAGAGCCGTTATTGTTTC
>JAPPLF010000079.1 GCA_028874215.1 Acidobacteriota bacterium | reverse complement strand
TGTGCCCGAATCGCAACGCAGTCCGCCGGGATGCAGGGACGGTCGAATGCCGTGACGACTTTTACCACGGGCTGCTAGCTCTTCTCGTTCCTCGTATTCTGCATTACGATGAGTTGCGGACGATGATGCCAATCCGATTACTCACTCTCTTTCTGCTCTTTTCGCCGCCGGTCCGGGGCGAAGAGACCCCTGCGGAGGACCCGCAGCCGGCACCTGTGAATTCGCAGCCTGAACTGGAAGATCTGGTCAACATCACCTTCAAGAACGATGCCCGCGTCTTCGCCGTCATGGCCGCGCTCAACGCCGCCGGATTCGACTACGAGAGATCCGGGAAAACGCTCTCGACGGAGCGGCAAGCAGTGCGCCGGCATCTGGAAGGACTCGATCCCGATCTGGTTCTTCGTCTCCAGACCTACTACGAATCCCACCGCCGATACCGGGACGAGGGCCGGGAGAGCGCCGACTACATCTCCCTGGCGCTGCTCCTTTCGGATGTCCCGGAGCTGGCCTTCCCGGAAGAGACCGACCACCTGCCGGCGGACATCCTTCCCTTGCGAGGCTTTGCCGATCTGGTGCGTGAACTCTACGCACCGGCCGGCATTGCCGATCTGTGGACCGGCCATCTCAAGCGCTACGAACACGAAGTCGAACGTTACCGGCCCGTACTCGAAAAACTGATCCATCAGACGCTCCGCTACTTCCGGATCGGTCCCCGGAGAGTCCTGGACCGGACCATCATCTTCATTCCCGACCTCCTCAACGCCAAGGACACCGTGAATGCGCGGAACCTGGAACGGATCTACTACGTCATCGTGGGGCCCGCGGACGACCCCGCAGAGAACTACGTCGCCCTCCAGCACGAATACCTCCACGTCCTCATCGATCCTCTGATCGAGAAGTACGTGGCCCGGATGGACGAGGACGCCGACATCTTGCGGATGGCCAACAAGCAGCCCCAACTGAATCCCGAATACCGGGACCGGATTCTGCTCATCCTGGCCGAGTCCATGATCGAAAGTCTGATCCTGCGGATGCACCCGCCCGACGACCCCAAACGGGAGATCGTGGAGTTCTTTCGACAGGGCCTGGTGGCTCTTCCCTCCTTTTACCGGCAGTTGATCGAATATGAACGCAGCGGGTTGCTTTCATTTCCGGCCTACGCCGAACTGCTCCTCCAGGATCTGGATGAGGACAACCTGAAGGAGGCGGAATCCGCCATCGCGGCCATGGAAGAATCGCTCGCCGAAGAAGAAAGGAAACTCCAGGCAGCCCAGGAACGCGAACGGCAGCGGGTGGAGCGAAAAAACCGCATCATTTCGCTTCTCAACGAGGCCGGTCAATTGATGGCCCGGAAGCAGTTTCACGAGGCGGAGCAGCGCTTGGAAGAACTTCTTCGGGAAGATCCGGGAAACACCAGCGGCCTCTTCTACATGGCTCAGATCTCGGGCCAGACGGGAGACTTGCAGCGGGCGTTCGCGTACTACGAGAGCGTCTCGAATTCGAGGGCACCCGTGTGGGTCCGAGGTCTGTCCCTCGTCCGCATGGGCCGCATCCTGGCCTCCCAGGGATCCATGGCCGAGGCCCGGAAGCGCTTTCAGCAAGTCCTGGTCCTGGAAGGGGATCTGAAGGGGGCCAGGAAAGAAGCCTCCGAATTGATCGAATCCCTGGGGCCGGAGGAACCGGAGGAATGAGTCAAGAGGGCGCCCGCAACGGGTGCTCCTGCATCTTCCCTTCCGTGAATTCGTTGGCCTTTTGTGCCACAATTACCGTCTAGCCTCCTGATCGGGGCGGCCCTCTTTTCATGAGATTCGGAGAAAAAGAATGAAACAGGTTCTCGCCATTATTGTTCTCCTGGGTTTGTTTTCCACTGGGGACTGGGCCGTCGCTCAGAATCAGAACCAGGGACAGCAAGACGAAGGATTTCTCTTGGACGAAGACGAACCCCTGGTGGCTCCACCCGAACCGGTCAGGGTTGTGGGGCAAGCCCAGACCAAGGAGGAGTTCGACGCCTGGACGGCCATCGATCAGACCGAGGATCTGCAGCAGAAGGCCGAACTGGCCATGGACTTCCTTGAGTTTCATCCGAAGAGCGGCCTGACGCCGTTGGCCCACCAGCTTCTGGCTCTCTACTTCCAGCAGCAGAATGAGTACGAGCGGTTCGTGGAGCACGGCGAGAAGGCCATTGCCGAGCTGCCCTCCAGTTACGTCCTCCTGATCGAACTGGCCGTTGGATATGCCGAGAGGGGTGAGGTGCAGAAGGCCTTGGCCAGAGCGCAACTGGGTCTGGATGGCGCCGCTGCCGCACAACAGCCCGGACAAATGAGTCTGGTGGAATGGACTCGCAATAAAGAGCGACTGGAGGCGGATGGCCACTACGCCCTGGGATTGGCGAATCTGCATCAATCCATGAAGAGCAGCTCCACCAAGGCCCAGCACCTGAACAGTTGCGTCGAACATTTCTCCAAGGTGGTCGAATTGGAACCGGACCATGATCGAGCCTATCTGCGCATGGGGCGGGCCTACCTTGGACAGCGGAATGCGGAGAAGGCCCTTGAAGCCTATGCCCGCGCGACAGCCACCGGGGGAATGACGGCCCAGATCGCACGGGAGCAACTCGATCAGCTCTACACCTTCATTCACAAGAAGACGGATGGCATCGAGGACCTCATCAAACAGCAGCGCGAGTACCTGATGCAGCAAAAGGCCGCCAAGGAAGCGGCGCTTCAAGAACTCCAGAATCAGGAGATGCAGCAGTTCATCCTTCCGGACGTGGGAGCGGCCCCTCCGACAGAAAATCCTTGACGCCAATTCGGTCCATTCCGGACGAGGCCGAGACTGCATCCCGGGTCGATACTTGAAAAGAATCCTTCTTTCATGGTCCGGGCTGTCGGTCCACTTACGGGCCTGGATCCGATCTCATTCCCGCCGTCAGCCTGCCTCCCGCCAGAAAGATCTCAAGAGCCTGCAGGGCCGCCTGGGCCATCGTTTTCACCGGATTCGTGTTCTGGAGCGGGCCCTCACCCACCGTTCCTTCGCTCACCAAGCGGGAACACCCGGACAGCACTACGAGTCCCTCGAGTTTCTCGGGGACTCGGTTCTGGAACTGATCATCAGTGAGTCGCTGTACCTCGCCAACCCGGATCGGGCCGAAGGAGAGTTGTCAAAAACCCGTTCCTTTCTCGTCTCCAAGTCCGAGTTGGCCACCCTGTCCGGGCGCTTGGGACTTGGACGGTATCTCAGGCTGAGCCCCAACGAAGAGAAGACAGGAGGTCGAAGGCGAAATACCATACTGGCCGACGCCTTCGAAAGCGTCATCGCCGCCATTTATCTGGATGGCGGACTGGAGGCGGCCCGGTCCTTCGTGCTGCACCAGTTTCGAGATCATCTCAGGCAGGATGCCCGGAACGAACTAGAACTGGGAAACTACAAGTCCAGGCTCCAGGAGCGCCTGCACGTGCTGGGAGCACAAGAACCGAGCTACGCGGTGATCCGGGAGTTGGGTCCGCAGCATTCCAAGATTTTTCTGGTCGAGGTTCGGGGTCTGAACCGGGTGTTGGGACGGGCCCGGGGCACGTCGAAGAAACAGGCCGAACAGAAGGCCGCGCGGCGGGCTCTCGACCGTTTGGAGCCGCGCTAGGAGCGGAGCAATCCCCAGAAGATCAAGAGGGTGACCACGTCATAGAGGGCATGGGCCACGATGGGAGCGGCCAGATGTCCTCTCCAGAGATAGAGCAGACCGAAGAGCAGCCCCAGAACACCCGCGGCCACGGCGAAATCGACGCCCTGGAAGGAATGCCCCGCTCCGAAGAATGCGCTCCAGAGGATCAAACCCGGAACCGCTCCTCCGAGATGGTTTCGGAAGTGCACCAGGATGAAGGCTCTCTGAACCTCTTCCTTGATCCCGCCGACAACAACGCTGCTGATCAGCAGCAATCCCAGGTCGGTCCCGTCCTGGATCATCTCCAACAGCGGATTCGACTCGGAGACGTACTGGGGCAGAAAGATCCGGAAGAGGAACCCCACCAGAAAAGTGGCGCCGAAGAGGAGAGGCACGACCGACACCCCGGCCCACGACTCCTTCCGCCAACCCCGTTTGGCCCATCCCAGGTCCCGGAGGCGGCGGTCCCCGGTCCACAACAGGATCAGAATGATGCCCAACGTCAACGACGTTTCCAGCATCAGATAGAGGACGAGATGAGGGACGTCCCCGTAGATGTCCTCGGCGGACAAGCCCAGGAACCTGATCGCCGGCGATGCCAGGACCATGCCCCCCACAGCCACCGCAACCACTTCCAACAGCGCCCCCAAGGATTTCACTTCGAAACCACTCTACTACGGAACCAGCATGACGAGATTCCATACCGGGTGGATCCCCGCCGGGTGAGTTGAACTGGGTCAGGCGGGCGCGGATAATCGCGTTGGAGACTCAATCGATGACTGCAAGCATCTTGGCACAGGATGACGATCTGTACGACGAGTTCGAGGACGAAGACGACACCGACGACTTTGAAGACATCGACGACTACGCCGGCTTGAACGACACCAACCTCAACGGAGACGGCGTTCGGGCGGATGCCGGAACCTAGGAGAGATCCCTCGCCGGGACCCGCCGGCCATTCGCCGTCCCCACCGATTCCGGAGCACCAGGGAAACGTGCCGATCGACTTTTGCAGGCATGGGTAGACGCGTCACGCTGGCCGCTTTGGGGTTCGTGATCCTGCTCCCCGATATGGCCGCTGCCGCCGGCCGCAACAGATTCAAACAGTTGCGTCCCAGTTGGAAGGGGTCGACCGGCCTCTTCAACCTGGCTACCCCCGAAACCCTGCGAACCGGTGAATTCAGCCTGGGGCTTCATCACGCCCGGTTCCACAGACTGGCCGGGCAAGCCCGAGTCACCCACTTTCCCGTCTCGTTCACTTTGGGACTGCGCGACCACCTGGAGGGCTTCCTCTCCTGGGAAGCGCGGAAGTGGTTCGGCTCGAATCCCGTGAACGACCTCACCGAGATCCGCCTTCCCGGCGACAGCTTGGCCTTGCCCGCCCATTCCGCCCATCCGGACCTTCCCTCAGGGGCGATTTCCGGAAACCTGTGGGCCGGATTGAAACTGAATCTGCGGTCGCCCAGGCACGGACATCCCTTCGGACTCGCCCTCCAGCCCAAAGTGCGAGTCTCCAATTCGACCGGATTCCCAGCCACATTCTCCGAACCGGCTGCGCCGGGGACGGGACTGGGATTGGATATTCTCATCTCGCATCAAATCTCCGCCCTCGCAAGACTCACGGTCAACGGAGGTTTCCTCTACTCCGGCGACGAACCGGAAGCGATCCCCGGACACCAGTTCGACTACGGCGTGGGTCTGGACTTTCCACTGGGTCATGAGGCCACGTTCGTCGCCGAGTTGGCCGGAACCCGCCTCGGCGGTTCCCGATTCGAGTCGCCTCTCGAACTGCACCTGGGAATGCGGCTCCTCTCCCGGCGCTGGTTCCAACTCTCGGCCGGTTACAGTTTGAACCTCAAAGGCACGGACCCCGGCCGGCATGGCTGGACGGCCCAACTGGTCATCCAGAGAAAGATCAACCGTCCTCCCGTCATCCGCTGCCACCCGGGCCGCCAGACGGTCAAGTCAGGGGAGTGGACCAAAATACGGGTCCACGCCCTGGACCCGGACGACGACGTCCTGAGTATTGCCTGGATTGCCAGCGGGGGCGCCGTATCGCTGGAGGGGGATTCGGCCCGATTCGACTCCACGGGACTGGTTGAAGGCGTCTACACCATCACTGCGGAGCTGAGCGATTCGGAGAACACCTCCACCTGCACGGTGGAAATCCGGGTAGAGAGAAAATTGAGCCGGAGGGATTGAGCAAAGAAGGTGTCCGGGCGATGCTTGCATGGAACGCGGCGTTCTCGACGGCGGCGCGGCGCAAGCGAAGACTTCGGCATTCTTCACAAGTGACGAACGGGGTAGAATAGACGCCATGATTGATTCCAGGAGCATTTGGCGGGCGCGCGGCCGGACGTTTCTCATCTGCTGGTTCACCCTGGCAATGGTGGATTCGTCCCTGACGGGCAACGCGGATTCCATCGTCCTGGGTCCCTTCGGAGGAGACGTGCGTTCTCTGGCCGTCCATCCCGGAAAACCCGACACCTTCTATCTGGGCACCAGCGATGGCCAGATCTACGTCTCGCGGAACACGGGACTGGGTTGGTCTCGAATCGATCCCGGTTTGGGACGCAGGGATCTCGTGGTGGACAACCTGGCCTTCGACCCCTCCGATCCGGCCACCCTCTATGCCGCCGCTTGGGAACTGAAAGCCAACCGCGGAAAACTGTTCCGTTCCGAGAACGGGGGCCTGGAGTGGGAGCCCATCGCCCTGGGCCGTTACGACAGCACCATCCGCGCCATGGCCATCGCGCCGTCGGACCCGTCCATCATCGCCATCGGGATCTTGGAGGGTGTGCTGCTGAGCCGCGACCGGGGCAAGACGTGGGACCGGATCACGCGCGGATACAGGAGTCTCTACAACGTCGACTCCCTCGCCTTCGATGACCAGAACCCGCCGACTCTCTTTGTGGGTACCTTCCACTTGGCGTGGAAGACCGCCAACCTGGGACGCAAGTGGGTCCCGATCCACCAGGGAATGGCTGATGACAGCGACCTGTTCGCCATGGTCGTGGAGCCCGGCAAGCCCGACACCATTTACGCGGGGGCCTGCTCCGGAATCTACAAGTCGGACAATGGCGGCGAGAAGTGGTTCAGGTTGAAGAACGGACTGCCCAAGGAGGCGAGGAGAACCCGTGCGCTCCAGATGGATCCCTCCGACCCGGCAACCCTATACGCCGGAACCACCAAGGGCCTGTTCATCACCAGAGACGCCGGCAAATCCTGGAAGCAGCTGATCTCCGGGGTGGTCCTGAACGCCGTGGCCGTGCATCCCCACCGGCCTTCGGTGATTCTGGTGGGTTCCGACGACGCCGGCATCCTTCGCTCCGACGACGGGGGCGCCACCTTCTCCCCATCCAACCGGGGATTCGTCCATCGGCAGATCGGCGCTCTGGAGTCCGATCCGCGCCGTTCCCACGTGTATTACGCCAGCGTCGTCCTGGACCGCGATTACGGCGGATTCTTCACCCTCAAGGGAAGAGGTTGGAAGTGGAGCGCATTCAACGACGGTCTCGACGGAAGCGCGGATTCGATCCGGGCGATCCGTCCCTCGCGCCTCTCCTCCAAGGTGTATCTGGGGACGGGAACCGGCCTCTTCGTGGGGGTCCCCGACGAGACCCCATGGCAGCGGGTCGGGGAGGTCTCGAAGCTGCCCGTCCTCGACCTTTCGTTTTCGAACCGGAAGGAGACCGGTCTCTTCCTGGCCACGACCCAAGGGGTCTTCCATTTGGATCTGGAGACCGGCACGCTGGAAAAGAAGGAGATATCAGGCGATATCGGCGCGGCGCAGTCCCTGCTGTATGACTTGCCGACGGCGACCTTGTTTGCCGGGACCGATTCCGGCCTGTTCCGATCGCGCGACGGCGGGGACACCTGGCTGCTTCCACCCCCCGGGCTGCCGCCAGTCCGGGTGAACATCGTCGGCCGGTCTGCAACGCGCCTGTTTTGCGGGACGAGCAAAGGCGTCTTCGTCAGCAACCGGAACGGGGACGAATGGGTACAGGCCGATGGAATTCAGCCTCTGGACGTCTCTGCCCTTTCGATTGGCGCGCGCGGACCGAACCTCCGCGTCTTCGCCAGCGACTCCCTGCTGGGGCACCTGTATGCGAGTCCCGACGGGGGCGATAGCTGGCGCACGTTCGATCGAGGCAACTCCGGACCACGTATCACGACCTTGCATCTGTCCACTTCGGGAGAGCTTCTCGCGGGCACCCTCTCCGAGGGAATCCACCTCATCCACAATCCCGTAGAATAAAAGCATCACACCCACACCAGCGGATGCTGCCGGCTTGGCGGATGACACGTGCAACAGGCGCTCCTCAGCTACCCCTTACTACTGCTCATCTTCGCCCTGGTCCTGATTGCCCTGGGCATCTTGCTGTTCATCGGCCAGCGCCGTTCGGCCGCTTCAGCCGGTGAACTCCATAGACTGCTCGATTCGGCTCATAACGGCGAACCGCCGGACGACAGCCACCACCTGGTCCCGCTCCTGCTCTACGAAAAACGGTTTCCGGCATTCTGCCAAATCCTGGGCCTGGTCCTGAAACAGTTTCCTCTGCAGAGGTTTCTGCAACGGCGCGACTTCCGCCAGGCCTTGGATTTCCTGGCCGCCCACCCGTTCTCGGAAACGGATTCGGAGGATCCGATTTCGGCCATGGTCATCGTTGTCGAGGTGTTTCTTGCCGACCCCGATGTCGAGTACCGCTGCCGTCCCCGCCTGAGGACGCTGGTGAATCAGTTCATTCGGGAAGTGGAGCGCTGACCGGCTCGACCAATGAGACGACTCGCGTGCCGCTCAGACGATCGTGGATGCACCGCCTCCAAGGATCGATGAGTCCCCACAAGAGTCCCACCAGAGTCAAAGTCACCGGAGGATAGAGAAAGATCCACAGGGCGACGGCCAACATGGATATGGATTCCTGCTGTTTCTCGCTCACCAGCCTCAGACGCGTGAAGTACATTCCGGGCGTTTGTCCGGCGCCCAGGAGAAAGAAGAAGGAAGTGAAGAGGTAGATCCCGGCGGTGCAGACGCCTCCGAGCCGGAACGACTCAAGCGAAAAGAAGTCGAGGCTCAGTGCCCGGGAAGCCAGGAGACAGAAAGAAAAACCGATCAGGCCCGCCAACGAGAGGTCCAGGATCGCAGCCAGAATCCGTGACAGAAGGATCTCCCTCGGCGGGCTGGTCACCGTAACCGCGGGCTCGGGCGGCTCTACGACCGGCGGGGCGGGAGGCAGAGTCTCCAGCTTCAGCTTCTGCTGGCGATGAATCCTGGACGGATTTCCGGATCGCGGCCTCCCGGCGACGCCAATGATCCGCCTGTTGTCGCCCTGGCCGGTTCTCGCACGCTGAAATCCCGAGGGGCTTTCCCCGACGGAACCCCTACCGGCGCCGTGGCCGGCGGTCACGTCGTGGGCGGTCCTGCTTTGGGATGAATGGACAGACTCGGATTGGAACGCAATGGTCCGCTGTCGCGCTTCAGGCGTCCAACCGCAGTTGGCGCAGACGTTCCCACGGCTCCGGGTGCGGCAACGCGGACACAACACGCCTATAGATTAGCAGCCCGCGGCAAGGGTCGTCACGGCCTTCGACCGGGGGAGCATGCCGTCGGTCTCACGACAGCCGGGGAGAGAGTAAAGGCTGCTCATTGCCTCAGGATTTGCAGCATCTGGGCGACCTGCTCGTCGTCCACGTGTTGGATCTTCTCCAAGCGCCGGGAAATCATGAAGAGCTGTTCCAGGTAGACCTCGGCCCGGTCCGTCTCCAGGGCTCGGCGTCGCGCATTCTCGAAGGCATCGATGATCGGTTGCCGGGGGGTTTCTTCCGGCGCCCGTTCCAGCAGGCCCTCCAGGACAACAGTATGGACCAGATCGATCCGGTAGGACCTGAGAACGAGGAGAGCTCCCAGAAAAACCACCGGCAACAGAAGAATCGCCACTCGAGTCCGCTTCACTTGTCTCCATCCGCGCGGGTCATAACAGCCTCAAGATCTCGAAGCAGCTGCCGTAATCCAGTTCGATTCCGTTTCTCTTGGCGTGTCCCAGAATGGTCGAGAGAAAGAGAGTCCGAAACCACCTCGGCCACCATCGCGATTTTCTGGTCCGGCCATGGGCATAGGGATGCTTGAAATAGAAGTCCACCACGGTCCGGCAAGTTTCGAGATCCAGTCGCAGGATCTCTCCCAGGGAGAGTTCGCCGATTCGCACCGTCCGGCCCTGGACGTTGACACTCCGGAGGTTCAGCTTCTCTTCGATGGCCTCGCGATTCAACTCGGCGGCCCGCGCCTTGCCGGACATGGCGGACAGCGCATCCCCGTAGCTCGTCACGCCATTCTCGACGTTGACGGCCAAGGTGTTGCATAACCGATAATCCGGATAGTAAGCGAAGAATTCTCTCGTCAGATCCCGCACTCTGCTCTCAACCGATTTCATGGACTGATTTTTCGGCATTGTAGCGCCCTCTGATCGATGGAACTACCGGCCGGTCCCGGTTGACTTGCGGCGTATTAGCCTATAAAAGAGAACTATTCTATCTGGGAGCGCCGAATGTGGAAAAAAGAATCGCCTGAACCATCTATTCCTGCCGTGGACCCGGTCCAACCTGGGCCTGCGCCACGGAACCCCATCCAACGGAACCCCGTCAAACGGCTGAAGGAAAGAGCCGTCATCGGAACGGCCATCGTCATCCACGGGGAGGTGAGCGGCGGCCAGGACCTGTTGGTCAATGGCCGGATTGAAGGAAAGGTATCGCTTGCCAACCAAACTCTCACCGTAGGCCGGGAGGGGCGGATCAAGGCGGACATGTTCGCCAAGTTGGTCAGCATCGAGGGCAGCGTCGAAGGGACCATCCAGGGCGAAGAGAAGATCGTCCTGCGTGGGACCGGAAGCGTGCGGGGAAACCTCATCGCTCCCCAAGTCGTTCTGGAAGAGGGTTGCCGGTTCAAGGGCAGCATCGACATGGGCGACAAGAACGATGACCAGGAGTCGTCGGCAGTCGATGGCAAGGAATCCCAAAGTGAAGACTCGACCGTGGATGCTGTGCTGGCTTCACCGGGAGTCGTTTCCGAACCAGTCATCTCCACCGAAACCGCATCCCCCTTTCCAAAGGCGTGATGCGGTGGTCCCTTCTCCGAAATTCTGAGCCCAGATCCGATCCGGAACCGACTCTGCCGGAAGCCGAAGTTCACTCCTCCATCGGTTTCAACATCGCCTACAATCAGGTCCGGGGCCACCGGAGATTGAGCGTATTGGACCTGGGGTCGGCTTACGCCTCGAACCTCCAATTCCTCTCCCAGGGCGTTCGCTCCCTGCACATCGCAATCGAAGACCTCTACGAGACCTTGTCCTCCTTCGACTTCTTCGATCCCCGCGAGCCCCGTTCCTATGACGCCGTCTACGGCTACGTTTTCCCCTACGGAGAGGAGACGCGCTTCGACCTCATCCTGGGTTGGGACCTGTTCAACTACCTGGAAGAACTCGAACTCGCCGCCCTGGTCAGGCACCTGGACCGCTTTTGCCATCCGGGGACCCTGCTGTTCACCATGATTTCCACAAACCGGCACATTCCCGAGAGACCGATCCGATTCCAGATCATCGATTCGGAGCGGCTCCGCTACGAGTACCTCTCCTCGCTGCAGCGTCCTTCACCTCAATATCACCGTGCGGACCTGAACCGCATGATGCCCCATTTCCGGTTGTTCAGCTCCTTCAGGCTTCGAAACGGTTTCAAAGAGTACGTCTATTCCTTCCACGGGCGGTCCTGAGCCATGGTGCGTCTGCTTCTGATTCCCTTCCTCGCCGGTGTCGTCCTTTGGACTCTGTTCGGGTTGCCCCCCCGGAGCGATTCGGCTGAGGTGATGGAACTCCTGCGGCTCAACAGCCGGGGCGTGGCCTACATGGAACAACTCGACTACAAGGCTGCCGGCAACGAGTTTTCCCGTCTTCTGGAACTGGACCCGAATTTCGTGCCCGGCCACGTGAACCTGGGCGTCGCGCTGTTCAATCAGCAACTCCACGAGGAAGCTGCCCGATCCTTCCGGCAGGCCTTGGAATTGGATCCGGAGCAGATCCAGTCCCACTACATGATGGGCCTCATCTATCGGAACCAGGACGAGGCGGCGAAGGCGGCGGAGGCGTTCGGCCAGGTCTCCCGGCAGGACCCCCAGGATCCGTCCACCCAGTACTACCTGGGACTGCTGAGTTCCCGTGGCCGCCGCTACGAGGAAGCCATTGGCCACTTCAGAAAGGTCCTCTCTCTGGAGCCGTACAACGCTTCGGCTCACTACAATCTGGCCATCGCTCTGACCCGCAGCGGCCAGTCGGAGGAAGGCCGCGCGGAGATGGAGAAATTTCGAACCCTCCAGGGCATGTTCGGGGCCACGACACTGGGACTCCAATACCTGGAGCAGGGACGCTATGCCCTGGTGCTGGAGGATCTCGACGGCTACCTTCCACAACCATCCGTCGAGAGCCGAGAGGAATTCGTGGTTCGATTCCGGGAGGTCGGGGCGTCTGCGGGGCTGAACTTTCGACACGATGGCCCGGGGAAGGCCATATCCGAAGTGTCGTCGGTCCAGGAATTGGAAGATGGGCTGGTCCCGTGGGTCGGATCGGGAAGTTCCTTCGGCGATTACGATGGAGATGGTCACGAGGACCTTTTCCTCGCCAACTCCGGCCCGGGTGGAAGCCGGAGCTCCCTCTTCCGAAACCGGGGAAACGGCACGTTTCAGGAGACGAGCCGTGAGGCGGGGCTCGAACAAAAAGGCCGGACCATGCACGGCGTCTGGGGAGACTACGACAACGACCAGGACCTGGACCTCTACCTCATCAACTACGGGCCCAACGTGCTCTACAAGAATGAAGGAGACGGCCGCTTTCTGGACGTGACGGAGCAGGCGCGGGTCGGCGACCCTGCCTGGGGGAGCGGGGGAGCGTTCGTCGACTACGACCACGACGGAGACCTGGACCTCCTGGTGACCAACCTCACGGCGCGCCCCGAGAGCCTCGAGTCCGGGACCCGGTTTCCCCAGGATTTCCCGGGAGCGAACAACTCGTTGTTCCGCAACAACTCCGACGGGACCTTCACCGACGTCAGCGAATCCTCCGGCTTGGCCGGGGAGCGGCTGCAGACCTGGTCTTCCGTCTGCACGGACTTCGACAACCGAAGGGACATCGACTTCTATTTCGTCAATCAGGGCGCCCCGAACCAGCTCTTCAGCAATCAGCGGGACGGAACCTTTATGGACATGGCCGAAGCGGCCGGCGTCTCCGGTGACGGTGACGGCGTCGGCGTCGGAATCGGAGATTTGGCGCACCGGGGCGTCCTGGACCTGGCGCTCCCCGCTCTGACCGGATCCGATTTCAACCTCTGGACCCGGCAAGCGAGGAACCGCCGGTACGCTCGCCGCCAAAACTGGATGCCGGAAAATTGGAAGACGCCGGGTCACGTGCACACGGCCCACCTTCTGGACTTTGACAACGATGGCGACCAGGACCTTCTGCTCGTCTCGGCTCCCCTGTTCACCTCGAGCTGGGAGGATCCGCGCCGCAATTTCCACCTCCTGGCCAATCACCGGGGCCGTTTCCAGGACGTGAGCCGGCAGGCGGGCCTCGATGAATTCCGCGGCCTCCCGGTTCGCGGCGTGAGCGCCGCCGACTACGACCGGGACGGAGACCTGGACCTGGTGGCCAACGTGAACGGTCATCCTCCCCTGCTGCTGCGGAATCAGGGAGGCAACCGCAACAGTTGGGTCTCGGTGACCGCCCGCGGGACCAACAGCAACCGCAGCGGCATCGGAACCAAGGTCGAGATCCGCAGCGGCCGCCTCCTGCAGAAAGGAGAGGTGCGCGGCGGCTACGGCTTTCTGAGCCAGAATTCGGCCACCCTGCACTTCGGACTGGGCCCCCGGCAGGACATCGACATCGTCCGGCTGCTGTGGCCCGGCGGGGTCCTGCAGTCGGAACTGAATCAGCAGGTGAACCAGGCTCTGGAGATCCAGGAGCTGGACCGCAAGGGGACGAGCTGTCCCATCCTCTACGTCTGGAACGGAGAACGCTACGTCTTTCAAACCGATTTCCTGGGAGGGAGCGCCTACGGTTACCTGCTGGCGCCGGGGACCTTCAACTATCCCGACACCGACGAATACGTGAAGCTGAACCGGAGCCAGGTGGGTCTGAAGGACGGACGTTTGGCGGTCACGCTGAACAACCAGCTGGAAGAGTTGATCCTGTTCGACCAACTCGAGGTGGTGGTGGTGGACCATCCGGGCGACTACGAGATCTACCCGGACGAGAAGCTGCTTCCGGGACCTCCCTATGCCGGCTTTCGGATCCTGACCTTTTCCGATCCAAGGCCGCCGCTTCGGGCTACCGACGGCAAAGGCCGAAATCTTCTGCCGGCCCTCAGCAAACTGGACGGAAAATACCCGGACCTGTTTCGCAACCTGCCCTTCAAGGGGTATGCCGAGCCTCATGACCTGATCCTGGATCTGGGCCCGGTTTCGGGAGAGAACACGCGCCTCCTGCTGGACGCCTGGATCGACTATGCGGACAGCACCAGCAACCTGGCGGCCTCCCAGTCGGGTCTGAGCCTGAGTCCCCCGGTCCTCCAGGTTCAGGATGCGAACGGCGTCTGGGTGACCGTCATCGAGCGCATGGGCTTTCCCGCTGGCCTTCCCAAACCCATGACCGTCGATCTCTCGGGCAAGTTCCTGAGCGACAGCCGGAAGGTTCGGATTCGAACCAACATGCGGATCCACTGGGACCGGATTCGGGTGGACGCGAGTCCTCCCCGGCGCGACTTCAGGACTTTCCGGCTCAGTCCCCAACAGGCCGATCTTCACTACCTGGGGTTTCCGGCCGGGATCGGGAAACCGCTCCTGGGTTATGACCGCAGCCAAATCCTCCCCACGGCACCCTGGAAGGCGCACATCGGCAACTACACCCGGTTCGGCGAGGTGAGTCCGCTGCTGCTCGAACGGGACGACATGTTCGTGGCGACGCGCGCCGGCGACGAGATCGAGGCGTTCTTCGACCTGGACCGGATTCCTCCTCCCCCCGAAGGATGGGTGAGGGATTTTCTCGTGTATGTGGATGGATTCGGGAAGGATATGGACCTCCATTCGGCCTCCCCCGACACGGTCGGTCCGCTGCCTTTCCACGGCATGAGCCGATTTCCGTACGGCCCGAACGAGCGTTATCCGGACACGCCGGCCCACCAACGCTACCTGCAGGAGTGGAACACCCGCCGCGTCGACCGCTGGTACTGACCCCACAGGAGACCGTATCCATGAGTCCGATCCTCGCCGCCCTGCTTTGCTTCTGCCTCTACCTGATCGGCTACAGGTTCTACGGCAAATACCTGGGCCGGAGGATCTTCCGGCTGGATCCGAACGCCACCACGCCCGCCCATGAGCTGAAAGACGGAGTGGACTACGTCCCGGCGAACCGGTGGGTGCTGTTCGGACATCACTACGCCTCCATCGCCGGCCTGTCCCCCATGCTGGGTCCCGCCATCGCGGTGATCTGGGGATGGGTCCCGGCCATGCTCTGGGTGGTTCTGGGCACGCTCTTCATCGGAGCCGTCCACGACTTCAGCGCATTGGTGATCTCCATGCGTGCCAAGGGCATGTCGGTGGGCAAGGTGGCCGAGGACATCGTGGGTCCCCGGGCCAAGAGCCTGTTCCACATCATCATCTTCTTCCTCATCGGCTTGGCCATGGGGGTCTTCGTCCACGTCTCGGCCACGCTCCTGACCACTCAATACAACCCTCAGGCCGTCTATCCCAGCGGAACTCTGATGGTGGTCGCTCTGGTCGTGGGCTGGCTCGTGTACAAGCGCAACGCGTCCATCAAGAAGGCCACCGCCGTCGCCTTCGCCGTGACCCTGCTGAGCGTCTGGATGGGTGTCCAGCTTCCCAGCCCCGATCTGAGCCTGGGGCAGTGGAGCGTGATCCTGCTGGTCTACAGCCTGGCCGCTTCCGTGTTGCCGGTCTGGTCGCTGCTTCAACCCCGGGACTACATCAACTCACTGCTTCTGTACCTGGGATTGATCCTGATCTACACCGGGTTCTTCTGGCTCGGTCCCGAGTTCGCGGCTCCGGCCGTTCAGACTCATCCGCCCGGAGCTCCCCCTATCTTCCCCTTCGTATTCATCGTCATCGCCTGCGGAGCCGTTTCGGGATTTCACGGACTGGTTTCTTCGGGGACCACGGCGAAGCAGATCAACCGGGAAACCGACGCCACCTTCATCGGCTATGGGGGCATGATCGGAGAATCCCTGCTGGGACTCGTCTCCGTGCTGGCCTGCACGGCGGGTTTCCTCACGCGCGATCTCTGGATGGCCCACTACCAGACCTGGGATACGGCCCTGGGCCTGGGACCGAACATGAAGGCGTTCATCGACGGAGCCGGCCTCTTCATGAGCCAACTGGGCATTCCCCTGGAACTCTCCAAGGCCTTCGTCGCCCTCATCGCCATCTCGTTCGCCCTCACCACCCTGGACTCGGCTACCCGGCTGCTCCGCTTCAACATCAGCGAAATCGGAGAAACCCTGGGCGTCGGGATTCTCTCGAACCGTTACGTCGCCTCTCTCGGGGCAGTCGCCACCATCGGATTTTTCGCCTTCTATCGAGTGGACGGAAAGGCCGCCGGCCTGGCGCTCTGGCAACTGTTCGGCACCACGAACCAGGTTCTGGCGGGACTCACCCTGCTGACGGTGACGCTGTACCTGATGCACCGCCGGCGCCCGTTCTGGTTTACGGGCGTTCCCATGCTCTTCATGCTGGTCACGACCCTGGTGGCCATGTCCTACAAAATGGCCGACTTCTGGAACTCGGGAGCCCACCTGCTGCTGGCCGTGGGGGGAATCATCCTGGCGCTTTCGCTCTGGCTCGGCGTCGAAGCCGCTCTTCGCCTGAGACGAGGAATGGGGAAACCATCGTAGGGGCGCCCTTGCACCCCTACAGGTTCTTGTAGTCGGGACCGCCTCCGCCTTCGGGAGGAGTCCACAGGATCACCTGATACGGGTCCAGGATGTCGCAGGTCTTGCAGTGGACGCAGTTGGTGAAGTTGACCTGCAGCCTGGGGCGATCCCCATCCTGCACCATCTCGTAGACGCCTGCCGGGCAGAAATGCTGGCAGGGATTGCCGTACTCCTTTCGACACCGGTCCCGGCAGAGGTCCAGGTCCGAGATCTTCAGGTGGCTCGGCTGGTCCTCCTCGTGCGCCGTGTCCGAGAGGTAGACGTCCGAGAGCTTGTCGAAGGTGAGCTCGCCGTCGGCAGGCGGCGCCGCCGGCCCGGCCGCTGCGGAACCACTCGTTTTTTCCATCCGCTCATGGCCCGGCACCGTCTTCCAGACGCCTCCCCACCCCAGGCCGGTCAGCGTCTGCAAACCGTTGTAGAGGACTCCCGTCCAGAACCCTCTTTGGAAGGACTGCCGGAAGTTGCGCGCCCCATGGAGTTCCTTTCGGGCCTCGCTGGCTTCGAACAGCTCGACGTACCGTTTCAGCCGTTGTGCGGAACAGTCACGAGCCACCAGGGCCTCGAACGCCGCCTCGGCCGCCATCATTCCCGACTCGATGGCCAAGTGGATCCCCTTCAGCCGGGCCGGGTTGAGGAAACCGGCCGAATCGCCCACCAGGAGCAGTCCGTCGGCGTAGGGCCGCGGCATCGAGTGGTAGCCCCCTTCGGGAATGGCCTTGGCGCCGTAGGAGACCACCCGGCCTCCTTCCAGAAGCCGGCGCACGAAGGGATGACGCTTGTATTCCTGAAGCAAACGGTGAGCGTCTTCGCGCGGGTCCCGCGAGTCCAGTCCCACCACGAACCCCACGTGGACCTGCTCCTGAGTCAACGTATAGATGAAGCCGCCGCCGAACTCCCGGGTTCCCGTCGGGTAGCCCAAGGTGTGCCAGACCCGTCCCGGCTCGATTCCCGGGACCCGCCAGACCTCCTTCACACCCAGCGAATAGAGCTGAGGGCCGCCTTCACGGTCCAGTCCGAGTTGCTCCTCCGCCTGGCGGGTCAGCGTGCCTCTGGGCCCCTCGCCCAGAACCGTGATCTTGGCCAATACGTCGGTTCCCGGCTCGTAGTGCGATCGGGGTTGTCCCTTGGCGTCGAGTCCCCGGTCTCCCATCCGGGCTCCCACCACCCAGTTTCCATCCAGGAGCAGCTTCACCGCCGGGAATTCGGGGTAGACCTCGACCCCATGGTCCTGGCAGAGGGCGGCCAGCCACTTCACCAGCTTGCCCAGCGAGGCCACGTGGTTGCCTTCGTTGTGCAGCGGCGGCGGAATCACGGGAAGCCGGAAATGCCTCTTCCTGGTGAGGAACAGGACGTCCTCTTTCCGCACCGGTGCGTCCAGCGGCGGTTCCGTGCCGGGAAGATCCTGAAGCAGAGCGCGAAACGCCCTGGGGTCCACGATGGCGCCGCTCAGGGCGTGCGACCCGATCTCCTTGCCCTTCTCCACCACCAGCAGGAGCTGCTCACCCAGGAGCGGACCCGGCCGGGTCCCTGCTTCCACTTCACGGTCGTGCCGGCTCACCAGACGCGACAGGTGGAACGCCGCACTCAAGCACGCCGGTCCCGCACCGACGAAAAGAACGTCCACCTCCAACTGTTCCCGCTGCATCACTGTCCGCTCTTCAATCGGGATGGGGTCCCGCGGCCCCCGGGCACAAACCCCTGGTCATGAAGCCGCATCCGGAACAGGTTTCGGCGATCCGGGTCCGGGGAAAACGGTGCGGATCCGGAGTTTGGGGCAGCCTGCCGACCAGATCCCCGCATCGGGCCGCGACGCTGGCGTCGAAGGTCACCGGCCGCAGAGTTCCAGCCTCCGTGAACAGCAGGCGCCCCGCCAGATTCATGGTTTCCAAGATCCGGGACACGGCCCACAGGTAGATCCGGACCTGGAGACGGTAACCCTTCTCTACGATCTCCTGTCCCTCTCCAGGTTCAGTCCGGCGTGTCGTCTTGAAGTCCACGACGACCCAGCGGCCGTTCCCCTCCTGAAAGAGCTTGTCGATAATCCCCGTCACCAGGCGGCCCTGCTCCACGACATGGAATCGTTTTTCGCTGAAGACTTTGCGGGCGGAAGCGAGACGTTCCGCCAAGCGGCTCTTCCGGACACCCTCGATGCTTTTTTCGATGCGCCGGCTCATTCGTCGAATCTCCTCCTCCGAGTAGAGCGGGCCAAGCCTCGTCCGCCACCGGTCCAGGAATCGTTCCACCGCCGCTTCATCTCCCAGCGCGCCCGGTTTCTCAAGCAGCTCGTGCACGGCGGAGCCCACCAACGCCGACGGGCTCGCTCGCCAACCCGAGGCCGGAGCCTCCACGCGTCCCTCCACCCGGGAATGGAAGAAGCTCCGGGGGCATCGATAGTAGGAGACGATCTCGGTCGGTGTCCAGGTGGTCTTGCTCCAACTGTCGGCGCCCGGAGCGAGACGGTTATCCCGGCTCGCCAAGGCCGATTGCCCGGTGAGAACCTGGGTCGAGACCGTGGGAGAGAGCTCGTTCTCCCCGGGCTCCCGGCCGGCTGATTTGCGGGAACCGTCGAGAGTCCGGAGGGTCAGCGGGGTCATGTACGTCTCTGCGTCCGCCTCCTGCAACCAGCGGGCGTAGGAGGGCCGCCCCGACTTCCTCCCGATCAGGACCAACCTCTCGCGGGCCCGGGTCAGCGCCACGTAGAGGAGCCGTTTCTCTTCGGCCGTCTGGCGATACCGGTCCAGCCGCCGCAACATCTCGTAGTGAGGATGCCGGTACCGCTCATATCCCCGCAGTGGGTTGCGGATCGCGAGGCCGAAACAATACTGGTTCTCCTCCTTCCCCACAGCCTGGCCAAAGAACGGATCGATCATCCCGGCCAGAAGCGGGGCGCCCAGATCGGGAAGGATGACCGCCGGAAATTGCAGGCCCTTGGCTCCGTGAATGGTGTGGACACTAATCCGGTCCGAGCCGCCTTCCGCAAATCCTCCTTCTTGGGCCCCGAGCCGGCGAAGTCCCTCCAGGTAGCGGCAAAATGGGCGCCGTGAAGGACCATGGCCGATCTCGAATCTTCGAGCCAGTTCCAACAGCCGGCGGATACTGTTGCGGGCCAGATCTCCCCGGCCTCCGGCCGCCATGATCTCATCGTAGCCGGTCTCTGCGATCACTTGAGACAAAATGGCGGCCGATCCCTGGTACGGCGCCTGGACCCATGCGCCCAACGATTCCCGCGCGAAGATCCAATGCCGGGGCCAGGCCCCCGAGGGAGGCTCGCCGGACCGAAGCTTGCTCCAGATCCCGGACCCCTCCTGCAGCGACAGGAGCAGAAGATCCTCGTCCGAGAAATTGAACAGGGGACTCCGGAGCACCCCCAACAATTCCAGGTCCCTCCCTGGATCATCCAGAAAGCGGAGCAGATTCGTCAGGTCCACGATCTCCGGCTGATCGTGAAGCCGATTGCCCCCGCGGGCGGAAAATGGCAAATCCCAGCGGCAGAAAGCGTTCTCGAACTCCCGGAGCCGGGTGCGGTTCCGGAGCAATACAGCGATTTCACGAGCCTGGAACCCCTCCGACAGCAGTTCCATGGCCGCCTCCGCCGCGACTTCGGCCTCGGTGCCGTAACCTTGCGGGAGCTTCTCGTAGAGCAAACCACGGACACCCGGGTCCGCGACGGCGGACTCTTTCCGGACGGGGGTCATCTCCTGATGAACGGCTTCGTAGTCCAATCCCGGCTGCATCAAGTACCGGAAGACCCGGTTGCTGAATCGCACCAGGCTGGAATGAGAACGGTAGTTCCGGCGAAGCTCGACGACGCGTCCCCGCTTCCGGACCCACTTTCGAACCGCTCGAAATACCGCGACGTCCGCATCCCGGAAGCGGTAGATGGACTGCTTGTCGTCGCCGACGGCGAAGAAATTCGCGCCGGCGCCCACGAGCGGCTTGAGAATCTCCCATTGCAGGCGGTTGGTGTCCTGGAATTCGTCCACCAGGAAGAACCGATGCCGGCTTCGAAGCGTTCTGCGAACGTCCGGCAAGCGGATCAACGAACGAGCCAGCGCCAGAAGATCTTCGAAATCCAGCAGCGAGTCCTGTTCCTTCTCTGACCGATAGCGATCCAGAGCCAGGCCGGCCAGTTCCTCCAGAGCCAGCATCGCCTTGTCGAAGTGAGCGTCGCCGTCGAAACCGGATTCTTCCGAAGGGTGGGAGACCCGTAGCGGATACCGGCCGTATTCCTCTTTGAGCGCCTTCCAGCACTTCACCAGGCCGGCTCGATGTTCCCAGTCCGTCCAGGCTTTGGAAGGCCGCGCCACCAGGCCCAGAGATTCTTCGAATCGAACCAGGAACTCCTTGTCGTCCAACGTGGGGCGAGCCCGAAAGAGTTCCCGCTGCCGAACGCATTTACGGGCGAAGGAATCGTTCCGTATCAAGAGCCGTTTCGGCACCCGCTCCAGAAGGCGCCGCAACCGGGCCCACACCTCCGACCGCGCCAGGAAGTGCGCCGTTTCCCGCCGATAGAGGCGGCCCAGGATCTCAGCCTGGTCGAGGGACGAGCGGGCTGCCAGGTGATTCCGTCTCTGGACCACTTCGGCCAGGATTCCTTCGATTCTCCGGTACGGCAGATATCGAAGCAGCGTCTCGAACGCGGGAAGCCGGGTGCCGGACCAGGAGTCGAGCTGCTCCTGGAGACACCGGTCCAGCAGCAGGCGCTGATCCCCTCCGCTCAGGACGCCGAAACCGGGATCGAGGCCGATCCGGCTTCCGTGTTCCCTGAGAATCCTCAGGCAGAAGCTGTGCAAGGTGGTGATGGGAAAGTCTCCCAAGGCCGCCAGCGCCTGTGCCCAGGGACGTTTCGACTCTGGGGAAGGAGCTATGGAGAGTCTGGCCAGGACCCCTTCCCGGATGCGGCCCGCCATTTGGGAAGCCGCCTCCTCGGTGAATGTGATGGCGACGATCCGGTGCGGTTGGTGGCCGTGATGCTCCAGGATCCGCAGGTAGCGGCCCACCAGGACCCGGGTCTTTCCCGACCCCGCCGCCGCCGACACCACCATGTGCGTAGTGAGGTCCAGAGCCCGGCGCTGGGACTCGTCGTAGCTCGGCTCCGGGCCGGCTTCCCGGTTTCGGGGCGAGCTCGCGCCGGTTCTCCCGGGGACGGGTGCGGAAACAGCCGAACTCACGCCGGCGTCCCTCCGGTCTGTGCTTCCTCCCGCCGGCAGACTCGACTGGTGCTGCAGTGGGCACAGCCGGCGGCCGCCGGCTTGTGGGTGGTCACCGGAAAGGTCCCGGACCAGATCCTTCCGGAGGCCAGCAAAGCCTCGTCCCGATAACGATCCATCAATTGTTCCAGGTCATCCGCCGGGGCCCGGCTTCCCGGTTTCCGCAACGGCCGCCACTTCAGGTATCCGGGCAGTCCGGCATGGTAGAAGCCTCCGGATGCCGCCTTGCCCAAATAGGAGTGCACCAGAAGCAGCGACAACGGGAGACGAAAACCCCAGCCCTCCTTGATCCCGCGCAGGCGATTCCGGTGTCCCGCCACGTAGGACACCAGTTGAAAGCCCTCGGGAGTCCTTTCGATCCGGTCCAGAAGACCCGTCAGGCGAACCGGCCGCGGCGGCCCGTCACCGGTCCGCGAACCGCCGGGAAGCTGGCCCAGCACGAGGGGCCCCAGGGTGGTCTCGACGGAATGGATCTCCAAGCCGGCTTCCCGCTCCCGCTCCCGCTCCTCCTCCAGGAATCGCATCAGCAACCCCGGAGGGTTCGCGTCTTCCAGTCCGTCCATGAGCCACGCCCGCGTCTGCTCCCAGCGCAGGCCGCCGGCCACAGGCAAGGCCTGTCTCAATTCCTCCAGTTCTTCCCGGACGATGGCCGCCATGCGGCGCCGACCGTCTTCGGGACCCAGGGGGCCGCTCGCGGCGGCATCCTGCGAATAGCGGGACAGAATTCTCCGAACCAGCCGGTGTTCTTCACGAACCAGATCCGAGTCCGGCGGCGGCGATTTGGCCCCGAGAATCGTCCGGACGAAAAACCGGAATCCGCACCGTCCATACTCCTCCAGCCGCTCCGGAGAGACATCCATACCGGCCGGAAAGTGGCGCCGGCGCATCCGGTCCAGGATCTCGGGACGGTCGAGAACACCGGCGAAGGCATTGGGATGGTCCGACCGCCTCAGGGTCAGCGCCCGGACGCCACGGTGGATGTTCTCGCCTTTCGCCGTAGAGGCCGCCGAGTCCCGGGGCATCTCCGCGGGGGGAAGGACCTCCTCCCGGAAGTCCAGGTACTCCAAAACATGGCTCGGCAACACCGGACCGTTGTCGGCATGCCGGGGCGAGGACAGAAGCACCGATTCCCGACTCCGGCAGCGGAGACCGTGAAAGATGGAAAGTTCTTCCGGGCGCCGGGCTACCGTCTCGGAAAACGGCGAAGGGCGGCGGGCGGGAATCCGGCCCTCCGAGAAGTCGAGCCAGTAGAGATGCCGAAACTCGCACTCCTGCAGGTGACGGGCACCTCCCACGACTACGGCGTCCCGATCCAGGGCGCGGGAAATTCGGATCCGGGAAACCTGCCGGCGGAGCAGGGAGCGGAAGCGCGAGAGACTGAGAGGGCAATCTCCCCAGAGCAGGGCGGCTTCCTGGAGGCTCGCCTGGAGGCGGACCAGAGCCTGGCCTTCGGTTCGCCCCCAGTCTCCACACCCGTCCGGCGGTCGGAGGAGCGGGCCCAACCGGCCGGACAACAGGGAAACCCACTCCGCGGCCGTCCGGAGCCGCGACGAATCAGCTTGGAGTTTCCGGACCCACTCCCGAAAAGCCTCCGCGCAACCCTCCAGGACCGAATGCGAATCCTCCGAAGACGGGGACGGTTTCCCCTCGATCCACTCCGGGAACGCATCTGCCCACACTTCTCCGCCGCCCCGAAAGCCGCCCTGACAGGCCAGTTGCTCCAGGAGCCGAACTCGATCCGGCGAGAGCCCGTCCGGATGGATCCACGGGGACGAGAGGAGATCGAACAGGTCGTCCCGCCGAAAGTCGCGCCACAACAGCTCCACGTATCCGGTCAGGACTCCAAATGCGTAGGTGGACCCCACGGCGTCTCCATGCAGATTCAGCCAGGGAATCTCCAGCCGGGTAAAGATCTCCCTCAAAAGCAGCAGGTAGCTCTCGTCGCGGGGACAGACGACACCCATCCGGGACCACCGGAGCCGGGGCTCCCGGGTCTTGAGTTCCTGAATTTCCCGGGCCACCGTCCGGATCTCCGCTTCCCGGTGCTCCGGCCGGCAGAAGCGAACTTGGGAAACCGTCTCGTCCGCGGCCTGGAAACGCCACACCGGGTTCGTCCCCTCCCAGCATTCCCTGACCGTGGACACCGGAAGCGCGAGGGGCCGCGTTTCTTCCTCGGACGACTCCAGATCCAATGAGAAGACGGCCTTCCCCACCTGATCCGCCAGCAGGCGCACCAGCCCCTTCTCTACCGGCGTTCGGGCGATGAGCCCCTCGAAGAGGATCTCTCCGACGCGGGGAAAACGATCGCGGCAGTCGAGCGAACCGGTCAACAGAGCCTCATAAAGGCTCAGTCGGACTCCCGCCGCGTCTTCCCATCCCTGCTCCTCCAGCTTCTTTTGGTAGGCGAGAAAGACCCGGATCAACCGGCTCGCTTCCTCCGGGTCGCGGTCCTCCCGCTGAAGATGAAGGCGAATCAGCGGCTCGCTGGTCAGGCCCCGGCCCTTGAGCGTCGTCACCCAGGCCCCCGCCTCGGAAAGAGATACGGGTGGCTCTTCGCCGTTCCCTCCGGGTGCCGGGAGTTGCTCCTCCAGGACCGCCTCCAACAGACATCTCCGGCCGGTCTCCGAAACCACTCTCCGGCCGGATCCGATCTCCCGGAAGAGGGCGGCGACCAAGTCCTGAAACGTGAGGATCGGGATTTCGAAGGTGCGGGGGTTTGCCTGCAGAAACTCTCCCGCCAACTGCTGTTTTCGCCAACGGGAGGAGACGATGTAGAGGTACTCGGGCGGGCGGCCCCGGGACTTCCGAAGGCGCTCCTCAAGCAGCCGCCGCGACCGGTCCCGCGCGGCGGGTCCATGACAAATGACAACCTCTCCCACGGGTTCAATTTACTCCGGGGGACTGACCCGGTTGCGAGGGAGCGGCGGTTTCCAACCGCCGACCAGGGGGGGTTAGGGGGGACGGAGTCCCCCCTGTACGCTTCCTGATGACAAAAGAGAAGACGGGGGGACTAATAGTCCCCCCTCCTACCGGGCGCGTTCGATGTAACGGCCTTGGGAAGGGTCGACGCGGATCAACTCGCCCACGCGGATGAATGGCGGCACTTGGACCGTGACGCCGGTCTCCAGCTTGGCCGGTTTCGGCGAGTTGCTGGCGGTGGCTCCCCTGAGTTCGGCTTCCGTCTCCACTACCTTCAACTCGACTGTGGAGGGAAGCTCCACGCCGATGGGGTTGCCGTCGAAGAATTCCACCGTGATGGTCTGGCCCTCCTTGAGATAGTCCCAGCTTTCGGCCAACGCCTCGCGGTCCAGTCCGATCTGCTCATAGTTTTCTGTGTCCATGAAATGGCAGACGTTCCCGTCCCGGTAGAGGAACTCCATTTCGCGGTGGTCCAGCGTCGCCCGGTCCACGGCTTCTCCGGAGGCGAAGCGATGTTCGTACGAAGCTCCGGTCCGTAGATTCTTCAGCAGGACCCGGACAAAAGCGGCCCCCTTGCCGGGCGCCCGGTGTTTGGACTCACGCACGCGGTGGGGCTCGTTCAGATGGATGATGATCATTCCTTTTCGGATCTGGGTGGCGTTGATCATGGCCGGCTCACGATATCAGACCCCGTTTTCCGCGTGCAATTTGTCCCGGCCCGCCGGTCCCGTTGCAAAATTCTTTGAAACCATTTGGGTCCAAATGTTGTCTTTGTTATTGAACCGCAGGACAAAGGCGACTTTCCGCCAATTTCACCAACAACAATAGGAGACGATCATGAACACCTTTGGCGGGTGCGACCGGAAGCGAATCTCGGGCTTCCTGGGCAACACCCTGAACCTGGATGACAAGCTGGAATTCCTCCTGCACCTGGACACCTGTTCCTCCTGCTGGAATCAAATCTATGCAGCGACGAAGGCCCGGTATCAACAGGACACGAATGTCGTTCAACCGAAGCTCAAACACCAAGCCCCGATTCGCGCCCGCGCCGTTCGACGCAAGCGCCGTGCCAAGCGGGCCGTCTAGCCGGCGACGGTGCTTCTCCCCGGCTGGTCCCGTGCGACCCCGCTCGCCGTTCTTTAGGGGAGCTTTCTTTGACAATTGGGGCGGAAAGATCTATACCAATTGGGCGAACGGAACGGGAGAGGAACCGAAGTGATCTGGTTGAGTTTGGGACTTTTGTTGGCAGGCACGTTGATCATGACCGTGGTGGGCTGGTCGAGCAGAACCGGCCGCCTCGCCACCCTGGCGCACCGGGGTGGGGTCGTGTTGCTCCTGGCCGGCATGGCGATCGCAATGATCGCCATTTAGGACGATTTGCGATGGCGCTGGAGCAGATCCGCGACGTCGAATTGCTGGGCGACGGTGTCGTCTTCCAGTATCTGGTCTTCTCCCTGCAGTTGGAAGGGGCGACCAAAAGGATTGCCCGGGCCTCCAACTACATCAGTTCCGGCGTGGACAGCGAAGAGGCCCTGATCCGCTGGACCCTGCAGGACCTGGAGGACTCGGGTTTCCTGGAGGCGGGCGGAGAGTTCACGGTTCAGGGCGGAGGATCGCTGGCACGCAATCCCTACTACGGGACTCTCACTCTATTCGGCAAGAACACGGCATATGGCGCGGACCCGGATCGCGAATCCCTGGCTCAGACCTTCAAAGCGGCATTCCCCGACTACGAGGTCGCCTGGTTCGGTCCCGACGTGGCGCCTCCCCCCAAGGCCAGGCCCAGGGTGAAACGCCGCCGTCCGGCGAAACGGCGCCGGCCGTTGAAACGCCGCCGGGCCAAATGAGATAATGGTTTCGACATGCAAGTCGACGCTCTGAAAGACAGCAGCACCGTCAAGCGCAACGACAAGCGGAAGCGGAAGCCGGCGCTGGTTGCCGTCATCAACGACTGTTGCACCGGCTGTTCCGGTTCGCCGGCCTGCGTGGACTACTGCCCCATCGAGAACTGCATGATCTGGATCCCGGACGACGACCATCCCCCCTTCGGCCGGATCGAGGTCGATCCCCTGCTCTGCATCGGCTGCAAGCTCTGCACCAGCAAGGGCCCGGAAGGAACCTTCCTGGACGGATGTCCCTGGGACGCCATCGACATGGTGGCGATCAAGAGCTACGAAGGCAGTCACGGGTCGCTGCCCTTCTGATCCCCCGTCCCGCTCTCAGGTATCTTTTCCTCCCGATGGATTGACCTCTTGAGAATGGCTTCGCGGGTCAGGTGCGCCTGGCTGCGAATGCTCTCGTTCTCCTCGCCGGCGCCCAGATAGAGCTCGATCAGCTCCAGATCCTCCTCCGTTCCCACCAGATAGAGGGCCCGGAGCGCCTCCCAGAGGTGCACCGGATCCGGCAACAAGACCATCAATTCGGCGCCCGCATCGACCCGCCGTCCATCCTCGACCAGACTCGCCGCCGTGCCGGCAACGGGGACCTGGACCGCCACGGACACCTCCCCCTGTTCGATTTCCGCCACCGGGGAACCGCTTCGGATCTCGTCGTCCGCCTCCACCAGCAGACGGAGTTGTCCCGCCCGGGGACTCTCCACGACCCAGGGCCGGAGCATGGACCGCAACTCGGGCCGTCCCCGGCCATCGCCGAAACGGACCAGGGAAAGGGCGGCGTTCCGGCGAACCAGGGGGTTGGAGTCTTTCAGAAGCTCACCCAAGCTCAGACGGAAGGCCTCCGCCGAGGCATCCTGTCCCATGAGCCAGGCGGAGAGGTTCCGGATTTCCGGCTGGTCATGTCCCGCCAACTCCATCACCCTCGGGTACCATCTCCGCGCTTCCGGGTCCCCTCTGCCCATCCTTTCTCCCAATTGGGCCAATCCATGCTGCATCCGCCTGGCACTGGTCTCGTCGTTGAGATACGCCTCCAGCTCGGCGTCGTCGAGGGCGCGTCCGAACCAGACATCGTGCCAGAACATTCCCGGAACCAGGACGAGGGCCAACAGGGAAGCGAACACGAGAAGATGGGTCTTCAGGGAAACTTTGCCGGCGCCGGATCCCTTATCGGGCATAGAGATGATAGAGCATGACGTAGATGATCACGCCGGTGACGGAGACGTAGAACCAGATGGGCAGCGTCCAGCGTGCGATGCGCCGGTGGGACGGGAAATCCTCCCGCCACGCCCGGACCAGGGTTACGGCCGCCAGCGGGATCACCGCCGCCGCCAGTACCGCGTGGGTCACCAGAATCGACAGATACAGGGTCCGGATCCAGCCCGTCCCGGGAAACCGGGTGGACCCGGCGTGATAGTGGTAGATGACATAGGAGACCAGAAACAGCGTCGAGACGCCTACCGCGGCCAGCATGAAAGCCTTGTGCGCCCTCACCCGGCCCCGGCGAATCATGGCATACCCCACCCCCAACAAAGTGCCGCTGAGGGCGTTGAGACCTGCATTGAGCGCCGGCAGGTCCGAAATGTTCATCAGGCCAGGCCCCGCAGCCCGGGCCGGCGGACCAGCCACAGGGAGACGCCGAAGACCACCAGAACGAAGAGCAGCGTCACGGCCAGGGACGCGGTGAAGGAGGGGAGACGGATTCCCAGGTTGGGAACCTCCGAGTGGAGAGCATGCCAGAGCAGCGACACCTCGTAGCTGAGGGGGTTGATCCGCATCAGGTACTGGATCCAGGACGACGCCCCCGAGAAGGGGAAGAGGGCGCCCGAGAGGATCCACATGGGAACCAGCATCAGGTTCATGACGGCGTGAAAGCCTTGAATCGACTCGCTCTGCCAGGCGATGACGAAGCCCAGGCCGGTCAGGGAGAGGGCGATCAGGGCCATGACGGCCATCATCCACAAGATCTGTTCCAGGCCGAGGGAAATACCCGCCAGCGGCGCCAGAAGCAGAAAGATGAGACCCTGCAGGAAAGCCAGGGTCGCCCCTCCCAGGATCTTGCCCAGGACCACGCCCGCCCGGGAGACCGGCGACACCAGGACCGAGAGCAGGAATCCTTCACGGCGGTCCTCGATCAGGGAAATGGTTGAGAAGATGGCCGTAAACAGGAGCATCAGCAGAATGGTCCCGGGATAGAAATAGACCAGGTAGTGGAGGTCATCGGGCGCCGCCGCCGGACGAAAGGATTCGCCGACTCCCGATCCGATGAGGATCCAGAAGACCAGGGGAGTGCCCAGGGCGCCGACCAGCCGTCCCCGTTGGCGATAAAAGCGAAGGACCTCCCGGCGCCACAATGTCGCAACCGCTTGTGACATGACTCGTGTGTTATATCAGCCCGCCGCCGGCGCCGCCACGCCATTCGGCTGGCGGACCGGGCATATTTTCGAGAGAATGACGTCAGATCTCCGTGGGTGGCTTCGCCGGCAACCGAAAACGATCCTGGCCGCAAGGAGATTCAGAGTGAGCAGGAATGAGAATCTGAAACCTGCCGAACGAAGACGCCTTTTGTCGCAACAGTTGGCCGTTATGCAGGAAGAGGGCAAGAGGATTGTCTTCCAGGGCGACTATCAGGCCATTGTCGCCGACGGCACCCCGGTGAACCACATCCTTCATCTCATGCTCAGTTTTTTCACCATCGGCCTGTGGGCCATCATCTGGATGCTCGATATCTCATTCCACAAGGAATCCAAGGAGTTCGTCAGGGTGGACATCAAAGGGAACGTGACCGTTTACGACATTTGACCGTCTTCCCGATCCGGCGAACCCCATTCCGACCGGAAAGGCCTGCCTTCAACATGAAACTGAAAACTCTCGCCCTGGTGACGGCGTTTGCGCTCCTGGCGACGTCGAATACGGCTGCCCGGCAGGACTCCGGATCTCCCCATGTCCACTTGGGGCCATTGGAATCGGAACCCCCGCTGCAGATCGGCAACCGGAAGCAGCTTCTGGTGGACAACCACGTGCTCGCCGCCTGGTACAACGTGAAGCGGGTTCAGGCCGTGCTCCGGAAACATCCCGCGAACCCACTGATGGAGGCGGATGCCCCCTGGGAGGAGACGGCCCGGAAGAGCTGGGGAATCCAGCTCGGCACCGCCATCTACGATCCCCGGGACCGGAAGTTCAAGATCTGGTACCAGATCGAGCAGCATACCGGCGGCAACGTGGCCGCCTACGCCGAGAGCGAGGACGGCGTGACCTGGGTGAAGCCGGACCTGGGACTGGTCCGCTACCAGGGAACCATGCGCAACAACGTCCTGCGCCACTCGGACCACCTGGGGAACCGTCCCCTTGCCGGCGCCATCCGGCTGATCCAGGACCCGAGAGAACGGCCGCCGGAACGCCGGTTCCTCACCTGCGGGGTTCCTCCCTACCACCGGGACGGGGGCAAATTCGGAGGCTGGAACGGGATGGCCTACAGCGCCGACGGCCTCACCTGGCACCAGATGCCCGGCGGCCTTCGAGGCGGAGGCGGGGGCGGGAATCCCAGCATCGTCTGGGACGAGAACCTGGAGAAATACGTGCTGTTTCATCGGCAACTGACGGAGAAGGCGGATCCCGAGACCGGCACCGGTCCCCGCTACATCGTCCGCCAGGAGAGTCCGGACCTGGTGAAATGGTCTCCGCGGCAGACGGTGTTCCATCCCATGAGCGAACGTTGGCCCGAAGTGGAGAGCATGCAGGTGATCCGCTACCAAGGAGTCTACCTGGGGCTCCCCTCCATGCTGGACAACTACGTGAGGGGAGACGTGGAGCAGCACCTGATCGTCAGCCGGGACGGGTATCGCTGGGACCATCCCTTTCCCAAGGAGGCATTCATTCCCCAAGGGGAAGAGGGGAGCTGGGACGACCGGATCATCTGGTGGCCCTCCATGATCGTGCACGGGGAGAAGATGCTCTTCTACTACGCCGGCGCCCGCTACAACCATGGTTCCAAGAACGTTCCCCTGGACCGGCGCCAGATCCGGATCGGGTTGGGTTCGGTGCCGAGGGACCGGCTCATGGGTCTCCGCAACCGGGAGGTTCTGGAGGGCAAGGGGGCCTTTCTGACCCGGCCCATCGTGGTGGAGGGGGACGAGCTGCTCGTCAACGCCGACATCGGCGGGGAACTGCGTGTCGAACTGGTGGACCCCACGGGGAGGCAGTTCGACACCGGGAAGAAGGTCCACATGAGCCACTACATCGGCGCCGCCGAGCAGAAGCTGGAAGGCTTCCGGCGCGAGGACTGCGACGTGATCCGGGGGGACGAGCTGGCCCACCGGGTGACATGGCAGGGCCGGTCGCTGGCCTCCCTCAGGGGCAAGGCCGTCCGCCTGCGGTTCCTGTTCCGGGACGCGACCATCTGGTCGTTCCAGGTGGCGGATCCCCGGAAAAGTGTCCGGTAGCGGACACTTTGTCCCGGAAACGGACAGCTGAATACTGTGACCGGTCGTACTGGTGTTCCGTAACCTCTTGACTTATAGCGAGATATAGATCTCGTCCCACCTTGGCACTCCGATTGCTGGGTTGTTCCGCATGAACATCCCAAGTCCGTTCGCCGTTCACCGACGCGGAATCAAATGCACCTACGATCCGCTTGCGGGGATCGTCCTTCCGATTTTTCTCGTGTTGACCGTGCCATTCTTGCGAGCTGGTCCTCTAGAGAAAACGGCCATTGATCAGGCCCAGTCAGAAATGCCAGCGATCGATCGGCCCGAGTCGTGGGCGGACCGGATGCGCCGGGAGAGGCAGGTGCGGGAGTTGAGCGTCAAGGACGCCATCCGTCTGGCGCTGACCAACAACCTGGAGATCGCCATCGAGGACTACAACGAGGATCTGAACCGCCAGAATATCTTCAGAAGCAAGGGTTTCTACGATCCCCGGCTGCGGGTCGAGATGGGCTGGACGGCCACCGAAAACCCGGCCCGGTCCATCCTGGACGCCGGTCAGGGAATCCCGGTGAACACCACGGGCCTCATCTACTTCGACACGTCGCTGGTGCAGAATCTGCCCAACGGAAGCAGCCTCACCTTGAACTTCAACAACAACCGTTTCAGCACTAACAGCGCCTTCTCCTTCATGAACCCCTCCTTCGGTTCCAACTTCGCCGTCTCGTTGCGCCAGCCGCTTTGGAGGGGATTCCGCAAGACCCAGACCAGGCGCGAGCTCATGCTTTACAACCTGGAGACGGAGATCAGCGAAAGCCAGTTCCAACAGAAGGTGTCGGAGATCGTGCAGCAGGTGCAGAACCAGTACTGGGAGCTGGTGTTCGCCATCCAGAGCTACGAGGCCATTCGCAAGTCCATGGAGTTGGCCATCATCCAGCATGAGAACAACCGGAAACGGGTCCAGATCGGCGTCATGGCGTCCATCGAGATCACCGCCTCCCGGGCCGAGGTGGCCACGCGCGAGCAGGAGATGATCCAGTCGGAAGTCCGGATCATCACCGCCCAGAACGGACTCAAGCGCCATCTGGCGCCGGACCCGACGGCGGCCATCTGGAACCTGACCCTGATCCCGACTCAGCTTCCACAAGTCCAGGATCTGGCCATCACCCTGGATGAGGCCATCGCCAGGGCCATGGAGAGGCGTCCCGAGCTGGAACAGAACCGGCTGCTCCGGGAACAGGTGGAGGTGGACCGGGAGTATTACAAACAGGACGGCAGGCCTACCGTGGACCTGGTGGTAGGCCTGACCAATACGGGACGGGCCGGCGAGATCTTCGCAAGCGAGTTCGTGGATACGGACGGAGACGGCGTCCCCGACACCCGTTTGCAGAACGTTCCCCAGCCGTCGAATCCGTTTTTCGGGGGCTTCGGAAATTCGTGGGGTCAAGTCTTCGGGTTCGACTACGTCAACTACACTCTCGGCGTCAGCATGGAAATTCCCCTGAGAAACCGTGCCAACGAGGCGGAGAGGGCCAGCCTGCTGATCCGGGACCGCCAACTCGCCAGCCAGCGCAAGAACCAGCAGCAGATGATCATCGTGGAAGTCCGCAATGCCTACGAGAGCATCGCCACCCAGAGGAAGCGGCTGGAAGCGGCCCGTGTTGCTCGACATCTCTCCGAAGCCCAGTTGGAGGGCGAGAACAAACGTTTCCAGGCCGGATTGTCCACCAACTTCGAGGTGCTCCGGTATCAGCGGGACCTGAGCCAGTCGCAGGTGCAGGAACTGAGGGCGCGGCTGGACTATCAGCAGGCCGTGACCGACTTGGAAATGGCCATGTACACCATTGTCGACAGCAACGACATCGTGCTGGCCCGCCGTGATTAGACGGGAGGCTCTCCGGTGGTTGAGCAGCACTACATCCCGCCGGTCCTAAGGCATCCGAACCGTACTGATCTGTATTTTTTCTACGTACTCGATGTCCTTTTCTCCTTCAACGTCCAAGTGTCCGATACCGGACACTTGATCCCGGAACCGGACACTCCGGATCTCGGGCTCAAATATCCGCTTTCATATAAATCATTTAATTACATACATTTGACTCTTTCCCTAAACTTGGCACACTGATTGCGAGGAGATACAGCATGGACATCCAAAGACCCTTCGCCGCCCGCCGACGCAAAATCAGACACACTCTTTACCTGCTGTCGGTGATCGTCTCCATTGCCGCCATCAGCGCGGGCCTTTCCCGCCTGGAGCCGGCCGCTCCCCGTGTCGACCGATCCACCCTCTGGATGGGGGAGGTCAAGCGGGGCGAACTCACCCGCCGCGTTCGCGGCCTGGGCAAGCTGATCCCCGAGATCATCCGCTGGATTCCCGCCGCCACCGAGGGCCGCGTCGAGCGGGTCCTGATTCAACCGGGCGGACGGGTCACTCCCCAGACGGTTCTCCTGGAATTGAGCAATCCCGAGCTGGAGCAGCAGGCTCTGGATGCGGAGAGCCAGTTGAAACGAGCCGAAGCGGAGATGGCCCATCTCCGGATCCAGCTCGAAAGCGAGAAGATGCAACGCCAAGCCGACGCCGCCAGCGTCGAGTCAGATTATCTGGAGGCAACCCTCAAGGCGGAGGCGGACGCCGCTCTGCTTCGCGAGGGCCTGGTCTCGGAGATGGATACAAAGATCAGCCGAAGCAAAGCCGAGGCCCTTGAGACTCAACGTCTGCTTGAAAAGAGAAGGACGGACATCTTCTCCAAATCTCTGGAGGCCCAACTGGAGGCCAAGCGGGCCGAGGTCGAGCAGCGGCGTCTGCTCCACTCACTGCGGAGGAGCCAACTGGAGTCTTTGCGAGTGCGGCCCGGAATCTCCGGCGTGCTTCAACAGGTGGAGGTGGAAGTCGGCCAGCAGGTCACCCCGGGTACGAACCTGGTCCGGATCGCCGAACCCAGCCGGCTCAAGGCGGAGATCGAGGTCGCGGCGACCCAGGCACGGGATCTGGAGGTGGGTCAAAAGGCGGAGATCGACACCCGCAACGGCGTCGTCCCGGGACGAGTTTCGCGGATCGACCCTGCAGTGAAGGAAGGGCTGGTAACTGTGGACGTGGCGCTCGCGGGAGAGCTGCCCCGGGGGGCGCGTCCGGACCTCAGCGTGGATGGAACCGTGGAGCTGGAGCATCTAGCCGATGTCGTCTACATGCCGCGGCCCGGCTTCAGCCAGGAGGACGGCTCGGCCAGCCTGTTTCGGATGGAAGCGGACGGGATTCATGCCCAGCGGATCCGCGTCGGTCTGGGGGCCAGCTCTGTCAGCGAGATTCAAATTCTGGAGGGCCTGAACGTTGGGGATCAGGTGGTGCTCTCCGACATGGCCCAGTGGAAGGACCATGACCGGATCCGGTTGGAGTAAATACAAGGATCAGACCAAGGAGAAGAATCAATGGATGGAAACACGGAATGGCTGATACGGATGAACGGGATCACTAAGATCTTCCTGACGGAGGAGGTAGAGACCCATGCCCTGTCCGGGGTTCACCTGGGAGTGAGGCAGGGGGAGTACGTCTCCGTTGGCGGCCCTTCGGGCTGCGGCAAGTCGACTCTGCTCTCCATCATGGGACTGTTGGACGCTCCCACAGCCGGGGAATACTACCTCCACGGCCACCCGGTTGCGGACCTCACCTTCGCCCAGAGGACCCACCTGCGAAACCGGGAGATCGGATTCATCTTCCAGAACTTCAACCTCATCGGCGATCTCCGGGTCTTCGAGAACGTGGAGTTGCCGCTGACCTACCGCAATCTGAAACGGGCCGAGAGGCGGAGGCGCGTGGAGGAGTCCCTGGAGCGGGTTGGCATGTCCCACCGGATGAACCACTACCCCACTCAGCTCTCGGGCGGTCAACAACAGCGCGTGGCGGTGGCGCGGGCGTTGGTGGGACGACCGGCGATTCTCTTGGCGGACGAACCCACCGGGAACCTGGATTCCAGGAACGGCGGAGCCGTCATGGAACTTCTGGGAGAGCTGCACCAGGAAGGATCGACCATCTGCATCGTCACGCACGATCCCCGCTATGCCGAACACACCGAGCGGACGGTGCACCTTTTCGACGGGCAGATCGTCGACGAGGACGAGGCGGCGTAGAAACATGATTCTGTGGATCTGGGAGACCAAGCCATGAGTGGAGAACCGCAACCGACCTCACCCAAGGATCACGTTTTGCAAGGAAACGAATCACGACGACGTTTCGTTCTCTTACTGGAGGACATCGTTCGGGACCTCAGGCTCTCATTTCGAACGTTGACTAGGAATCCCGGATTCACAATCGTCGTGATTTTGACCTTGGCCCTGGGAATCGGAGTGAACACGGGGGTCTTCACGCTGGTCGATAATGCCTTTTTTCGTCCGTTACCTGTCTTGAATCCCCATCAGATCGTAAGCTTCGGTTCATTCACGAAAGGACGGCCAAATCGCGACAACCAGTTCTTTTCGCACGCCGCATTTCGCACGATCCAGGAATCCAACGAGGTCTTCTCCGGGCTGATTGCCCACAGCGGGTTCACGGTCCACCTGAGTGCCGATGGATTTACGGAGAGGCTTTGGGGTGGATTGGTTTCGTCCAACTATACGCATGTCCTCGGGATAGAACCGGGCATCGGCAGGGGGTTTCTACCGGAGGAGGGACAAGTCCCCGGGCGCAATCCGGTGGCCATGATCAGTGATCGCCTCTGGCGAGATCGGTTTCAAGGGAGTCGAGATATTGTTGGAAAAACTGTACGAGTGAACGGTCATCCACTCACTCTGGTGGGAGTCATGCCCGCCGAATTCAAAGGGATCTTAGGGGAGCCAGACGTGTGGGTGCCTACGATGATGCAGCCCCAAGTGCTGCCCCCGAATCGTCTCGACGATGCCGACTACGCTTGGTTGAGAATGATCGGACGACTCAACCCCGATCTCAATTTGGAAAGCGCTCAATCCAGTTTGGCTGCCGTAGTCTCTCAATTGGAACTTGAAGATCCCGGGTGGAAGGATCGAGTCCTGCGCTTGGCCCAAGGACACTGGGGAACGAGGGGCGACGACGCGCGGTCCCAAATCCGGATCTCGGGGATCATCCTTATTGCGATCATGGGCTCTGTGCTCTTCATCGCTTGCACTAACGTCGCCAATCTCCTCCTCTCCCGTGCCATGGGAAGAAGGAATGAAATGGCCATTCGGTTGGCCGCAGGCGCCAACCGGAGTAGCTTGGTGCGCTACCTCCTCACCGAGACCACCATGCTCTTTCTGGCCGGAGGCGCTGCCGCTGTTCTGGTAGCACCCTGTTTTATGGCAATGACGAGCTTACTCTCGCTCCCCAGCCATCTCATTCGGCCGGATCTTCTGAACTTCGGACTGGCACTGGACAATCGCACGCTGTTGTTCACCCTGCTCCTCTCATTGTCGACAGCCATGATCTTTGGCCTCGCTCCAGCAGCACAATCCAGCCGAATCGACCTGTTCTCGGAACTCAAAGCCACAGGGGCGGCCCGTGGCGGCCGGTCGGTTCGCTGGCGGAACCTTCTGGTCATCCTTCAGGTGACCTTGTCCTTTACGTTGTTGGTGGCGGCCGGACTCTCCATCCATACGCTCGACCATCGACTCGCTCTGGATCCGGGTTTCGATCCAGAGAACGTGGGCACACTTTCCGTTGACGTTGCCACCCAAGGGTACGACGAAACTCGAGGAGCCCTGTTTCTGCGACAACTTCTGCGACGGATCGAGACGGCACCGGGAGTGGAATCCGCGACTCTGGCGCGATTCACTCCTGCCGACGACCGCTATTTCAGCACTTCCATCCACAAGAACGATGAGGAACGGATTCAGGTCGAAGTCAATTCCGTCGGCCCCGGATACTTCGAAACAGTCCGTATCCCCCTGATAAGGGGCCGCGATTTTCGCTGGACAGACGATCAAGACTCCAGGCAAATCGCCATCATCAGTCAGCCGGTGGCCGAACAATTCTGGCCCGATGCCGATCCAATCGGAAAACGGATCTATTCCGAATCAGATAGCTGGGAGGTGGTCGGCGTCGCTCGAGAGGTCCGGGGGCGCCAGCTCGGCGCCGCCCAAAATCCACATGTGTACTTTTCGTTGCTCCAGCGGTATCAGGGCACTTTCACTCTCATGGCTCGATCTCCGCAACAACCGACTTCCGCCATGGTTGCGACGATGCGCCGGGCAGTGCAGGAAATGGACAACGATCTGCCGACCTTCGGCGCAACATCCTTGTCAGCGGCGATTGCGGAAAGCGTTGCCCCATGGCTGTTCTTGAACTTACTGTTGGGCGCGTTCGGGGTTTTGGCCCTCACCCTGGCCTCGGTTGGCCTGTACGGAGTGCTCTCGCGCTCGGTCATTCGACGGACCCATGAGATCGCGGTTCGGTTAGCCCTGGGGGCAAGGCGGGACCACACGGTTTGGCTGATCCTAAGACAAACCCTGGTGACAGTGGCCATCGGTCTCTCCATCGGCATTGGCTTGGCATTGAGTTTGGGTCAACTGATGGGTGTTTTTCTTCCCGGATTTGACTTGGGCGATCCGGTGACGTTCGTCGTCGCCACACTAGTAATTCTGGCTGCCTCCCTGCTGGCATGCTGGGTCCCTGCCTTCCGAATCACCCGGCTGGAACCCATGGAAGCGCTGCGTCATGAATAATGGTGAGCAGATCTGACAACGAAGAAGATGGTCGGAACCCGTTCCAAGAGACCCAGTGTCTTGATCGCCGATGATCAGGCCGACGTGATTCATTCCCTCCGGCTCCTGCTGAAGAGCGAGGATTACGAGATCACTACCGCCGACACTCCCGCGCGCGTCCTGGAGTGCGCGCGGCGTCTCGACGTCGACATCGTCCTGATGGACATGAATTACGCCCGGGACACGACTTCGGGCCGGGAGGGACTCGATCTTCTGACAAAGTTGCTGGCGGTGGACGGATCGCTACGCGTGGTGGTCATGACTGCGTGGGGCACAATTGACCTGGCTGTGGAAGCCATTCGGCGCGGTGCCCGGGACTTCATTCAGAAACCCTGGGAAAACGAACGACTCCTCACGGTCTTGAAGAGCCAGATCGAGCTTCGGCAGGCGCTACGGCAAGGCCGCCGTCTAGAGGAAGAGAACCGGGTCCTCCGCTCTCGACAACACGTTCGTCTTATCACACAGTCGCCGGTCATGCGGCCTGTCCTCGATCTGATCGCCCGGGTAGGACCTTCCGACGCCCAGGTGCTGATCACCGGCGACCACGGCACCGGCAAGGAAGTGGTGGCCCGAACTCTGCATTCGGTCTCCGCTCGCGCCTCAATGCCTCTAGTAGCCGTCAATCTGGGAGGTCTCTCTGAAGGTGTCTTCGTCAGCGAGATGTTCGGCCACGTCAAGGGTGCCTTTACCGACGCCCGCACAGACCGGATCGGACGCTTCGAACTGGCCGACGGAGGAACGCTGCTTTTGGACGAGGTCACCAGCATTCCCGTAAGCCAACAGGCCAACCTCCTCCGCGTCCTGGAGAGCGGAGAGATGCAGCGTGTCGGCTCCTCCCGCACCAAGCACGTCGACGTGCGGGTGCTGTCGGCCACCAACGCCGACCTGAAGCGGGAGGTGGACCGCGGCCGGTTTCGGGAGGACCTCCTGTTTCGTCTCAACACGGTGGAGATCCGCCTGCCGCCGCTTCGGGACCGGGGTGAGGACGTCCTCCTGTTGGCCAACTACTTTCTGGGCCGCTACAACCAGAAGTACCGAAAGCGGCTGGACGGATTCAGCGAACCGGCACTGGCCGCCCTGGCTCACTACTCGTGGCCGGGAAACGTCCGGGAGCTCAGCCACGTGGTGGAGCGCTCCGTCCTGCTGGCCCGGGAGTCCTCCATTTCGGTCGAGGATCTGAGCCTGCCGGCGGACTCGCCCTATTCGAATCCGCTGGAGATGATGACCCTGGAGGAAGCCGAAGGCGTCCTGATCGGCAAGGCACTGTCCCGCGCCGGCGGCAACGTGAGCCACGCCGCTCGAAGTTTGGGGCTGAGCCGAACCGCCCTCTACCGGCGCATAGAAAAACTCGGGCTATGAACCGACTCGGCTTTCAGGCGCGGATCGTCTTGATCTCTCTTGCCGCCGGCCTCCCCTCCTGCGCCGCACTGCTGGTCCTGCTCTGGACCGGCGATCACGATCCCCCAGTGCGCTACGGCCTCTCGCTGCTGGCCGTGGGAGCCCTGGCGGGCGGCCTGATCCTGCTGTACCGGAAGTTGACGTTTCAGTTTCAGACACTTGCCAACGTGGTTTCGGCGATTCGAGAGGGGGACTTCTCCATCCGGGCCCGGAGTGGAACCGACAAGGGGCTGGGCGAGTTCGCCGCGGAACTGAACATTCTGGGCGAGGTCCTACGGCGGCAACGCCTGGGAGCGGTCGAGGCGGCCGCCCTGCTGCAGAAGGTGATGAAGGAGATCGACGTTGCGGTCTTCGCGTTCAATGACGGATGGCGCGTGCGCCTCATCAACCGGGCCGGGCAGAGGCTCCTAGGAATTCCGGAAAAGCAAGCGTTGGGCAAGTCGGCGGCAGAGCTGGATCTGAAGGACTGCTTGAAAGGTGAGCCGGTCCAGACGCTCCAAATCCAATTGCCCGGGGGGAGCGGCCGCTGGGGAATGCACCGGATCGTGTTTCGCGAGGAGGGTCGGCCCCATCACCTGGTGGTCCTGACGGATTTGAACCAGACGCTCCGAGAGGAGGAGCGGCAGGCCTGGCGCCGGCTGATCCGGGTTTTGGGACATGAATTGAACAACTCGTTGACCCCCATCAAGTCCATCGCCGGCAGTCTCGAATCCCTCTTGGAGCAGGACCGCTCGAATACGGACCGGGAACAGGACCTGAGGGAGGGTCTCGGCGTCATCTCCTCCCGGGCCCAGGCGCTGAGCCGGTTCATGGGCGCCTATTCCCGGCTCGCCCGGCTACCGGCCCCGGACAAGCGCCCAGTCTCCATCGAAGACTCGGTTCGCAAGGTGGTGAGCCTGGAGACCCGGATGCCGGTGGCGATTCGAGACGGCCAGCCGGTCCGGTTTCGGGCCGACCCGGATCAATTGGAGCAGTTGCTGATCAACCTGGTTCGGAACGCAGTCGACGCCGCGACGGAAACCGGCGGGGGAGCCAGCGTCGGCTGGAGACGGATCGGCGACCAGTTGGAAGTCTCCGTGGAGGACGAGGGAAAGGGACTGGCCGACACCGCCAACCTGTTCGTCCCCTTCTTCACCACCAAGCCCCAGGGGAGCGGCATCGGCTTGGTCCTGGCTCGGCAGATCGCCGAAGCCCACGGCGGCTTCCTCAGCCTGACCAACCGAAGGCAGGCGCCGGGCTGCAGAGCCGTGCTAGTGTTGCCCGTGGCGTAGGCGGTGAGGTTCCAGCCCGACATCTCCACCCCCCCTCCAGCACGCAAACTGCTTTCCTGACTTCGACGGTCTCGAACTGTAAGCTATTGATTTAATTATGCAAGTGTTCTCAGAGTACACTACAGGCCTGGGAAACGGAGAGCGGCGCGGGGTCCAACTCTAGCCCAAGTTTACCGTGTTGGATGAGAGATCTCATCTAAGTTATTTCTTT